>NZ_JASJXG010000073.1:0-17368 GCF_035018765.1 Variovorax sp. RTB1 | reverse complement strand
CTCCCACCCATCTCCCATGAAAAGCTCCCGCGCGATCGATCAGCAATCCTTTCAGCGCGCGCTGAGTCGCAACGTCAAGCTGCCCCTTGTCGCCGGGCTGGCAGGCGCGGTCACGTTCGTGGCCTTGATCCTCTATCTTTTGTCGGTGATCGGTTGGGTCGAACACACCGACCAGGTCACCCGGAGCGCGACAGAGGCGCAGCGCCTCACCGTCGATCTCGAATCGGGCATGCGGGGCTTCCTCATCACCGGAGAGCCAAGTTTTCTCCAACCCTACGACGCCGCCCAAGCACGCATCGGCCCCGAGTTGGCCGCATTGCGGCTGCTGGTGTCCGACAACGCGCAGCAGGTGTCGCGCGTCGACCGCATCGCGGCCACACAAAAGAGCTGGGATGCCTACGCATCCGAGCTGATCGCGTTGCGGCGCGCCGGTCAGGACTACCGCACGGCCGTGACGGCCGGCCGTGGCAAATCACTGAGCGATGCCATGCGAGCCGAGTACGGCGCCTTCATTTCCACCGAACAGGCTTTGCGTTTTCAGCGCAACAACGAAGCGCACAACACCAGCATTGCAGTGGTGGTGGCCTATGTGCTGTTCAGCCTGATCCTCACCGGCTATCTGGCGTACTTCGGACGCCGGCAACTCACCGAGCTGTCAACCAACTACGGCGCCGCGCTCGACGAACAAACCGCGCACGCCGAGGTGCTGCAACAGCAGGCCTGGCTGCGCAGTTCGCAGACAGAATTGGCGGCCGAAATTGTCGGCCAGCTCAGCGCGCAGGAGCTCGGTCGCAAGGCGCTCGCGTTCTTCGCGCGACAGCTCGGCAGCACTGTCGGTGCGCTCTATGTGCGCGAGCCGAACGGCAGGCTTCGCCGTGCCTCGAGCTACGGTTTTTCGGCCGAGGCCGAGGCCAGCTCGCAGACCTTCTCGTCGACCGAAAGCCTGCTCGGACAGGTTGCCATCGAGCGCCGCACGATGCTGGTCGAACCAGTGACGGCCGACTACCTGAAGGTGAATACCGGCCTGGGCGCCATGTCGCCGCGCGCCGCGCTGTTGCTGCCGATTGCCAACGATGGGTTCGTCAACGGTGTGCTCGAACTTGGCCTGATGACCAAGCCCGACGCGCGTGCATCTGCGCTGCTCGACTCGGTGTCGGGCACGCTTGGCAGCGCCGTGGCCGCCGCGCGCTATCGCGAGCAGCTGCAAGACGTACTGGCCGAAACGCAGCAACTCAACGAGGAGCTGCAAGTCCAGCAGGAAGAGTTGCGCACCGCCAACGAAGAGCTGGAAGAGCAATCGCGCGTGTTACGCCAATCGCAGGCAACGCTTGAAAACCAGCAGGCCGAGCTGGAGCAAACCAACAGCCAGTTGTCGGAGCGAACCGAGGCACTCGACCAGCGCAATCTGGCTCTGCGCCGCGTGCAACGCGACCTGAACGAACGGGCCGAAGAACTGCAGCGCGCCAGTCGCTACAAGTCGGAATTTCTGGCAAACATGTCGCACGAGCTGCGCACGCCGCTCAACAGCGCTCTCATCCTCGCCAAGCTGCTGGGCGACAACCCGATGGGCAACCTCAGTGCCGAGCAGGTCAAGTTCGCCGAATCGATCTACGCCTCGGGCAACGACCTGCTGCTGTTGATCAACGACATCCTGGACATCGCCAAGGTCGAGGCCGGCAAGATGGAACTGGTGGCCGAAGACGTGCCGGTGTCACGCCTGACCGACAGCCTCGCGATGACCTTCACGCCGCTCGCCAAGCAGAAAAGTCTGGGCTTCCGGCTCGACCTGCAGCCGGGCGCGCCGACGAGCCTCAACACCGACCGCCAGCGGCTCGAGCAGATCCTCAAGAACCTGTTGTCGAACGCGCTCAAGTTCACCGAACGCGGCGAGGTGGTGCTGGGTGTTTCGGCTGCACCCGAGGGTGGCGTGGCGTTCTCCGTGAGCGACTCGGGCATCGGCATCCAGGCCGATCAGCAGGAGGTGGTCTTCGAAGCTTTTCGCCAGGCAGACGGCACCACCAGCAGGCGCTATGGCGGCACCGGCTTGGGCCTGTCGATTTCGCGTGACCTGACGCATCTGCTGGGTGGCACGCTCGAAGTGGAGAGCGAGCCGGGTCATGGAAGTACGTTCACGCTGAGGTTGCCCGCCGCATTGCCGTCGGAGCCGGCGGAATTGCCGGTGCGTAGCGCGCATTCGGGCGCCGGGCAGGTGCTTGCCTCCGCACCTTCACCTTCACCTTCGCCCTCACGTACGCGGGCAGCCAAGTCCACGGCGCGGGCGATGTCGACGCCGCTCACTCCTGGCCCCGCTGCGCCGCCCCGCCCCGTACTGCCCACCTTCGCCGACGATCGCGCCTTGCCGCGTGACCAGGCGCGCCGCGTGCTCGTCATCGAAGACGAGCCGCAGTTCGCGCACATCCTCTACGACCTCGCGCACGAGCTCGGCTACAGCTGCCTGGTGGCGCACGGCGCAGCCGATGGCTTCGCCCTCGCGACTCAGTTCGTGCCCGACGCCATCCTGCTCGACATGCGGCTGCCCGACAGCAGCGGCCTCAACGTGTTGCAGCACCTCAAGGACGATCCGCAGACGCGGCACATCCCGGTCCATGTGGTGTCGGCGCAAGACCAGTCGGAAGCCGCGCTGCACATGGGCGCAATCGGCTACGCGTTGAAGCCCACTTCGCGCGACCAGCTCAAGCAAGTGTTCAAGAAGATTGAAGACAAGCTGTCGCAAAAGGTCAAGCAGGTGCTGCTGGTGGAAGACGACGCACTGCAGCGCGAAAGCGTAATCAAGCTCATTGGCGACGACGACGTGGCGATCACTGCGGTCGCGTCCGGCGAAGAGGCGATGAAGCTGCTGCGCAACCGCGTGTTCGACTGCATGATCACCGACCTTCGCTTGCCCGATATGCAAGGCAGCGAGTTGCTCAAGCGCATGGCGACCGAGGAGATCTCGTCGTTTCCGCCGGTCATCGTCTACACCGGGCGCAACCTCACGCGCGACGAAGAAGCCGAGCTGCTGCGCTACTCGCGCTCCATCATCATCAAGGGTGCGCGCTCGCCGGAGCGGTTGCTCGACGAAGTCACGCTGTTTTTGCACAAGGTGGAATCGGAGCTGTCGAGCGAAAGGCAAACGATGCTCAAGACCGCCCGCGGCCGCGACCGCGTTTTCGAAGGCCGCCGCATCCTGCTGGTCGATGACGACGTGCGAAACATCTTCGCCCTGACCAGCGCACTGGAGCAACGCGGCGCCATCGTGGAGATCGGACGCAACGGCCTCGAAGCGCTCGCCAAGCTCGACAGCGTGCCCGACATCGACCTTGTGCTGATGGACGTGATGATGCCGGAGATGGACGGCCTCGAGGCCACGCGGCGGATTCGCCAAGACAAGCGTTTCGACAATCTGCCGGTGATCGCCGTCACGGCCAAGGCGATGAAAGACGACCAGGAACAATGCCTGGCTGCAGGTGCCAACGACTACCTTGCAAAGCCCGTCGACCTCGATCGGCTCTTCTCGCTGTTGCGCGTGTGGATGCCCAAGATGGAACGGCTATGACCTCGCTGCCCCCGGCTTCCGCCCACCCTCCTCCCGCGCTCGTGCCGCCCGGCAACGACGAGATCGACCTTCGCCTGCTGATGGAGGCGATCTACCTCAAGTACAGCTACGACTTCCGTGACTACACCGGCGCCTCGCAGAAGCGTCGCGTGACCTACGCGCTGACGCAGTT
Organism: Variovorax sp. RTB1; assembly: GCF_035018765.1. Classification (NCBI taxonomy): domain Bacteria; kingdom Pseudomonadati; phylum Pseudomonadota; class Betaproteobacteria; order Burkholderiales; family Comamonadaceae; genus Variovorax; species Variovorax sp. RTB1. The sequence goes on along the minus strand of NZ_JASJXG010000073.1, from coordinate 13,640 downwards.
GGGCTTGTCCTCGGTTTCCGCGCTGCAGGACCAGGTGCTGCGAGAGCCGGCGATCTTCACGCGGCTGCTGCAGTACCTCACCATTCCGGTCAGCGAAATGTTTCGCGACCCGAGCTACTTTCTGGCACTGCGGCGGCAGGTGGTTCCGGTGCTGCACACCTACCCTTCCATCAAGGTGTGGGTCGCCGGGTGCAGCACCGGCGAAGAGGTGTATTCGCTCGCCATCCTGCTGCGTGAAGAGGGCCTGCTCGACCGCAGCCGGATCTATGCGACCGACATCAACTCCGCCTCTCTCGACAAGGCGCGGCAGGGCATCTTCGCGCTCGACACGCTGCAAAAGTACACGGTCAACTACCAACGCGCCGGCGGCACGCGAGCGTTCTCCGACTACTACGTCGCCGCCTACGATGCCGCCAGGTTCGACCCGTCGCTGTGCGCCAACGTCATCTTTGCCGACCACAGCCTGGCCACCGACAGCGTGTTTGCAGAGACCCAGCTGGTGTCGTGCCGCAACGTGTTGATCTACTTCAACCGCCAATTGCAAGACCGCGCGCTCGGTCTCTTCCACGAATCGCTGTGCCATCGCGGCTTTCTCGGCCTGGGCTCGAAGGAGAGCATCGATTTCTCCGGCTATGCGACGCGCTTCGATCCGCTGGTTAGGGCCGAGCGCCTGTTCCGGAAAGCCTCGTGACGACACGACGGATCGATGCCGTGGTGATTGGCGCCTCGGCGGGTGGCATCGACGCGCTGCTCAACCTGCTTGTCGGTCTGCCGCAGACATGGCGGCTGCCGATCGTCACGGTGTTGCACTTGCCCGAAGGACGCGAAAGCCGTCTGGCCGAAGTCTTTGCGCCGCGCCTTTCGATTCCGGTCTGCGAGGCCGAAGACAAGCGCCCGCTCGCCCCCGGAACGCTGCACTTCGCGCCGCCGGGCTACCACCTGTCGATCGAGCGGGATCGCTGTTTTTCCTTGAGCTGCGAACCGCCGGTACTTTTCTCCCGCCCGTCGATCGATGTGCTGATGAGTTCGGCGGCCGACGCCTACCAAAGTGCCCTGGCCGGGCTGCTGCTCACCGGCGCCAACGAAGACGGCGCGCGCGGCATGGCGCACATTCATTCTCTCGGCGGTTTCACGGCGGTGCAAGATCCGCTTGAAGCGCATGTGCCGACCATGCCGCTGGCCGCGCTGGCCCGCCACACGCCGGATGCCGTGCTGCCTTTGCTCGGATTGAGCTCGCTACTTCTTCGACTGGACCCCTTGGATTCGCCTCATGCTCACTGACGTCGAAAGCAAACTGCTGATCGTCGACGACCTTCCGGAAAACCTGATGGCGCTCGACGCGCTCGTTCGCGGGCCTCTGCGCACCGTGTACCAGGCGACCTCTGCCGACGCGGCGCTGGCGCTGATGCTCGAGCACGAGTTCGCGCTCGCCATTCTCGACGTGCAGATGCCCGGCATGAACGGTTTCGAGCTGGCCGAGATGATGCGTGGCACGGAGCGCACGCGGCACATCCCGATCATCTTCGTCAGCGCCGCGGGCAGCGAACTCAACTACGCCTTCAAGGGCTACGAAAGTGGCGCGGTCGACTTCTTGCAGAAGCCGCTCGATGGTCACGTGGTCATCAGCAAGGTCAACGTCTTCGTCGACCTGCACCGTCACCGCAAGGCACTGAAGCACGAGATGGACGCGCTGGCAGCGGCCCATCATCAGACGGAGCAACTGGTGCAGCAGCTACAGACGGCCCAGTGCGAACTGCAGCGCGCGGTACGCATGCGCGACGACTTCATGTCGATGGTGTCGCACGAACTGCGCACGCCGCTCAACACGCTCTATCTCGAAACACAGGTGCGCAAGCTGCATCTCACCAAAGGCAATCTGGCGCCCTTCGAGCCCGCCAAGCTGCCGGCCATGATCGAGCGCGACCAGCGGCAGATCCAGAACATGGTGCGGTTGATCGACGACATGCTCGACGTCACGCGGCTGCGCAGCGGTGCCCTGTCGATCCAGCCCAAGCCCTTCGATCTGGCGGCGATGGCCGCGCGCGTGGTCGATAGCCTGGGGCAGCAGGCCGAGGCCGTGGGCTCGACCATCACGCTGCACGCCGCCGGGCCGGTGCAAGGCATGTGGGACGAGTTCCGCGTCGAACAGGTGCTGACCAACCTCCTGACCAACGCGCTGCGCTACGGCGGCGGCAAGCCGGTGCGGGTGGAGGTCGGTGTCGCTGCCGCCAGCGCCGGTTTCGCGGGTGCAGCGCCGCAGGCTTTCATGACGGTGCGTGACGGCGGCATGGGCATTGCAACGGCGGATCAGGAGCGCATCTTCGAACAATTCGAACGCACCGCCGACAGCAAAAAGCACGCCGCTGGTCTCGGCCTGGGGCTCTACATCACACGTCAGATCGTGCGGGCCCACGGTGGCGAAATCAGCGTCGAAAGCCAACCCGGCGCCGGTGCGGTCTTTCGGGTCACTCTGCCTCTGGAGGTGGCCGTCGCCATTTCATGAAGCCGTGAGAAAATACCCGGTTTCCCCGAACACCGTCAGGACACCCCATGGATGCAGAGCAAATCAACCAAATCAGCGCCAGCCTTGCCGACCTGAGCGTGCGCACGGTCGATTTACGGAGGTATCTTTGACTACGATGCCAAAGCCGAACGACTGAGGACGGTCAACGCATCGCTCGAAGATCCCAAGGTCTGGAACGACCCCAAGAAAGCGCAGGAGCTTGGCCGCGAGAAAAAGGCGCTCGACGACGTGGTCGTCACGCTCGACAAGCTCACCAGCGGGCTGTCCGACAACACCGAGCTTTTCGACATGTCGAAGGAAGACGGCGACATGGATGGCCTGCAAGCCATCTCCGATGACGCCGGCAAGCTCGAAGCCGACATCAAGCAGCTCGAATTCCGCCGGATGTTCAACAACCCGGCAGACCCGCTCAATTGCTTTGTCGACATCCAGGCCGGCGCCGGCGGCACCGAAGCCTGCGACTGGGCCAGCATGCTGCTGCGCCAGTATTTGAAATATGCCGAGCGCAAGGGTTTCAAGACGCAGATCGAAGACGAAACACCGGGCGACACCGCCGGAATCAAGGGCGCGACCATCAAGGTCGAGGGCGACTACGCCTTCGGTTTGCTGCGCACCGAAACCGGGGTGCACCGCCTCGTGCGCAAGTCGCCTTTCGACTCGTCGGGCGGCCGCCACACCAGCTTCGCCAGCATCTTCGTGTACCCCGAAGTCGACGATTCGATCGAGATCGACATCAACCCGTCGGACGTGCGGGTCGACACCTTCCGGGCCAGCGGCGCGGGCGGGCAGCACATCAACAAGACCGATTCGGCGGTGCGGCTCACGCATATCCCGACCGGTATCGTGGTGCAGTGCCAGGACGGCCGCAGCCAGCACAGCAACCGCGACGTAGCGTGGAAACGCCTGCGTTCACGGCTGTACGACTTCGAGTTGAGGAAGCAGCAGGAAGCGCAGCAAAAACTGGAAGACACAAAGACCGACGTGGGCTGGGGTCACCAGATTCGCAGCTACGTGCTGGACAACAGCCGTATCAAGGACCTGCGCACCAACGTCGAAGTGTCGGCCACGCAGAAGGTGCTCGACGGCGATCTCGATGTCTTCATCGAAGCGTCGTTGAAGCAAGGCGTCTGATGGCGGCCGATACGCTCTGGACAGGCCCCGTCGAAGCGCTCATTTTCGACATGGACGGCACCATGATCGACTCGATGCCCTGGCATGCCAAGGCATGGGTCGAGTACGCGCGCCGCCGCAACATGACGATCGACGTGCCGGACCTGATGCGCCGCACCACCGGCCGCACAGCCGTCGAATGCGCGCGCGAGCTGATGCAGCGCGAGGTGACCGAGGTTGAGAGCGCGGAAATCACGCACGAGAAAGAGCTGATCTACCGCGAGCTCTTCGCGGCGGAGTTCCGTGAGGTGGGAGGCTTCGGCGCTTTCGCCAAGGCCGCTGTGGCACGCGGGCTGAAGATCGCCGTCGGCACAGCCGGCGACAAACACAACATCGAGTTCGCGATGTCGCGGCTCAGGATGGACCCGCTGCCGTTGGCCATCGTCGGTGGCGACGAAGGCTTTGCCGGCAAGCCGACCCCCGAGATCTTTCTAGAAGCTGCGCGCCGCATCGGCGTGGCGCCTGCGCGCTGCATCGTTTTCGAAGATGCGCCTTTCGGCATTGAAGCCGCACGGCGTGGCGGCATGCGCGCCGTCGCCGTCTGCAGCACGCACACGCCCGCAGAGCTCGCCGGCCCGCACGTCATCGCCGCCGTGCACGACTACGACGAACTCGCCCATTCAAATTTTCTGGAGACTCTCGATGCTGTTGCGTGACGCACAAGGCCAACCGGTCGCCATTCGCCGCGAAGACTATGTCGCGCCCGCCTACTGGATCGACACGGTCGAGCTGACCTTCGACCTCGACCCGAACAAAACCCGCGTGCTCAACCGCATGCGCATGCGCCGCAATCCCGCGGTGCCGGTGCAGCCACTGCGCCTCGATGGCGACGAGCTGAACCTGGCACGCGTGCTGGTCGACAACCACGGCGCGTCGTTCCGCATCGAAGGCGACCAGCTGGTCATCGACGCCCTGCCCGATGCTTTCGAGCTCGAGATCTTCACGACCTGCTGCCCCATCAAGAACACCAAGCTGATGGGCCTGTTCGTGAGCGAGGACACCTTCTTCACGCAGTGCGAGGCCGAGGGCTTTCGCCGCATCACGTACTTCCTCGATCGACCCGACGTGATGGCCAGCTACACCGTCACGCTGCGCGCCAGCAAGTACGCTTACCCGGTGCTGCTGTCGAACGGCAACCTGGTCGAGCACGGCGATCTGGAAGGGCCGGGCAACGAGGGACGCCACTTCGCCAAGTGGGTCGACCCGTTCAAGAAGCCGGCTTATCTGTTCGCGCTGGTCGCCGGCAAGCTGGTGGCACGCGAGCAGCGCATCACCGCGCGCAACGGCAAGGAGCATCTGCTGCAGGTCTATGTGCGTGCCGGCGATCTCGACAAGACCGAGCACGCGATGAACTCGCTGGTCAACTCCGTTCTGTGGGACGAAGCGCGCTTCGGCCTGCCGCTCGACCTCGACCGCTTCATGATCGTTGCGACAAGCGACTTCAACATGGGCGCGATGGAAAACAAGGGCCTGAACATCTTCAACACGAAGTACGTTCTGGCCAATCAGGCGACGGCTACAGACGCCGACTACAGCAACATAGAAAGCGTGGTCGGCCACGAGTACTTTCATAACTGGTCGGGCGACCGCGTGACCTGCCGCGACTGGTTCCAGCTGTCGCTGAAAGAAGGCCTTACCGTCTTCCGCGACCAGGAATTCAGCCAGGACCTGTGCGCCGACGCATCGGCCCGCGCGGTCAAGCGCATCGAAGACGTGCGCGTATTGCGCACCGCGCAGTTCCCCGAAGATGCCGGCCCGATGGCGCACCCGGTGCGGCCCGACAGCTACATCGAGATCAGCAATTTCTACACCGTCACCATCTACGAAAAAGGCGCCGAAGTCGTTCGCATGATGCAGACGCTGGTGGGCCGCAAAGGCTTCGAACGCGGCATCACGCTCTACTTCGAGCGCTTCGACGGCCAGGCCGTGACCTGCGACGATTTTGCGCACGCGATTGCCGATGCCAACCCTGATTCCGACCTTGCAAGCCTGCTGCCGCAGTTCAAGCGCTGGTACGCGCAGGCTGGTACGCCGCGCCTCGCGGCACAAGGCAACTACGACGCGGCCCAGCGCAGCTACACATTGAGCTTCGCGCAGAGCTGCGCGCCGACGCCGGGCCAGCCCATCAAAGAGGCGTTCGTGATTCCGGTCAACCTCGGCTTGCTGAGCGCCGACGGGCATGAGCTGCCGTTGCAACTCGAAGGCGAAAGCGACGCGGCGCACGGCACGCGCGCGCTGGTGCTGACGCAGGAACGCGAGCAGATCACTTTCATCAACCTCGACGCCGAACCTGTGCCGTCGATCCTGCGCGGCTTCAGCGCGCCGGTGATTCTGGACTTCGACTACAGCGACACGCAGTTGCTCACCTTGCTGGCTAACGACGTCGATCCGTTCAATCGCTGGGAAGCCGGCCAGCGCCTCGGTTTGCGCTCGGCCATCCAGGCAATCACCGGCGATGCCAACGCCACCGGTCCGGCTCTGAACGAAGCGTATGTCGACGCGATGCGCGGCGTGCTGCGCGACCCGAATCTCGACGCTGCTTTCAAGGAACTGGTGCTCGCGCTTCCATCGGAAACCTACATCTCAGAGCAGCTGGAAGTGGTCGATCCGCAGCGGGTGCATGCCGTGCGCGAAGCCATGCGGGTGCAATTGGCGACCGCCCTCTTCTCCGACTGGCAGCGCGTCTACGAAGAGAACCAGGACACCGGCGCCTACAGCCCCGATCCGACATCGTCGGGCCGACGCGCGTTGGCGGGCATGGCGTTGACGTACCTCTGCATCGCTGCGCGCGAGTCCAACGACACCGTGTGGCCGGGTAAAACGCTGCAGCGCTTCAAGGACGCCGGCAACATGACCGATCGCTTCAATGCACTCAACGCACTGGTGTCGTCGGGCCATGCGCTGGCGGCTCAGGCGCTGGCGCGTTTTCATGCGATCTTCAAGGACGAGGCGCTGGTCATCGACAAGTGGTTCTCGCTCCAGGCCGGCGCGCCCGACCGCAATGGCGACATCCTGCCGCTGGTCAAGCAATTGATGAAGCACCCGGACTTCTCCATCAAGAACCCGAACCGCGCGCGCAGCGTGATCTTCAGCTATTGCAGCGGCAACCCCGGCGCATTCCACCGGCCCGATGCGGCCGGCTATGTGTTCTGGAGCGACCGTGTGATCGAGCTCGACGCCATCAACCCGCAGGTAGCGGCGCGCCTGGCACGCGGCCTCGACCGCTGGAGCAAGCTGGCCGAGCCGTACCGAAGCGCAGCACGCGAGGCCATCGCCCGTGTCGCGGCCAAACCCGACCTCAGCAAAGACACGCACGAGGTCGTCACGCGCGCCTTGGCCGTGTAACGCACTGACGTACCAAGTTCTAAAGAAGCATTCATGGCACAGAACATTTCACTCACCCGCTATCTGGTCGAACAGCAGCGCGTCGACGGAAAGATTCCAGCGCAACTGCGGCTGCTGCTCGAAGTCGTGGCGCGCGCCTGCAAGAGCATCAGCATGGCCGTCAACAAGGGGCAGCTCGGAGGCGAAAACAGCATCATGGGCTCGGCCGAAAGCGAGAACGTGCAGGGCGAGATCCAGAAGAAGCTGGACATCATCGCCAACGAAGTGCTGATCGAGGCCAACGAATGGGGCGGCCATCTGGCGGCCATGGCCAGCGAAGAAATGGACAGCATCTATGTGGTGCCCAATCGCTATCCGCAAGGCGAATACCTGCTGCTGTTCGACCCGCTCGACGGCTCCAGCAACATCGACGTCAACGTCAGCATCGGCACCATCTTCAGCGTGCTGAAAAAGCCCGAAGGCGAGCACGGCGTGCAGGAGTCCGACTTCTTGCAGCCGGGCGAGAACCAGGTGGCTGCGGGCTACTGCATCTACGGCCCGCAGACCACGCTGGTGTTGACGGTTGGCGATGGCGTCGCGATGTTCACGCTCGACCGCGAGCAAGGCTCGTTCGTGCTCACGCAAGAGAACCTGCGCATCCCTGAAGACACCCAGGAGTTCTCGATCAACATGAGCAACATGCGCCACTGGGATACCCCGGTCAAGCGCTACATCGACGAGATGCTGGCCGGCACCGAAGGCCCACGCGAAAAAGACTTCAACATGCGGTGGATCGCCAGCATGGTGACCGACGTGCACCGCATCCTGATGCGCGGCGGCGTCTTCATGTACCCGTGGGACAAGCGCGAACCTGGCAAGCCCGGCAAGCTGCGTCTCATGTACGAGGCCAACCCGATGAGCTGGCTGGTCGAGCAGGCCGGCGGTGCCGCCACCAATGGCCGCGAGCGAATTCTCGAATTGCAGCCCACCAAACTGCACGAGCGCGTAGCTGTGGCCCTGGGTTCGAAAAACGAAGTCGAGCGCCTGACCCGCTACCACGACCCGCTATAATCGAAGGCTAAGCCGGTGTAGCTCAGTCGGTAGAGCAGCTCATTCGTAATGAGAAGGTCGGGTGTTCGATTCATCTCTCCGGCACCAGTCCCAGTAAGGAAAGTCCGCTATCAAATCGATAGCGGACTTTTTTGTTTCTAAGGTCATGTAGCCACCATGTAGCCACCGGTAGGGGGTTTTTGTACCGAAAGAACAAGCTCTCCAAGGACAATTCCGCGCACTACGTGAGCCAGCACGGCGCCCAAGTGGACAGGCAAGGACCTAGGACGCCAGCGATCACTTCTTCGATGACTGCAGGGCGCGCATCGAGGCACCGACGGCAAGCTCACAGAGGCCAACGCGTCCATGCGCGAGGCGACGTCTGATCTCTTTCTTGCCGTGTTCGGGGGTGGCGCCCACGCCTCACCCATCGGATGGAGATCCTAATTGCGCGGCGCCGGCGATGATGCCGCTCGCCGCAGGTTGCGGTGGCGCTCCCGAAGACCTTGCGGCGGACGGAGCGCCTTCAGGAGGCGCGATCGCGCCGGCGGCTTGGCCACCCCCGCTCGCGCACCTGCGCGAGCTTCTTGATATGAGGCGCGACGAGATAGCTCGAACACGGCGGTCACCATCGACTGGCCACCTCGACCATGCAACGCGGGAATTCGAGGCGCATGTCGATGGACGGCCGGGCCCGAAGCTCACCGACCGCGACCGGCTGCAGTCGGCCGGTCAATGGCGTGGCCGCGCGCTACTCTGCCGGATGAGCGCGCCGCCCATCGGCCCCGACCGCCCACGCGCCGCCTCGTTACACTTACGAGCACTTCGCGCCATCCGCGCCATCCGCCAGGGCAGGATATTGACCAGCAATGTGCTCAGGTTGACTACCAAAGATTTACCAAGAATGACCGAGCGGGCATCCGCTGAAGCGTCCGCGGAAAAGGGCAGCAGTGGGACTTTATAACGCTGAGATTTCTGCGGGCTCCCTCATGGTGCCGGAGACCCGACGCATCGCCAAGCTCCTGTTGAATCGTCCTACCGATGCACAGTGGGACGCTGCGATCAAAGACGAAAACTTATTGCAAAAATCACCAGCTACCGCTCGTCGGCAGGCTCGGCTGATCCGCAACCGATTGGAAACACTCGATGGTGAAGGGCTGACTCTCGTTGTTGAGAGCGACGGTGAACTCTGCCGTCAGCTGTTACTCGCAGCGTCGGCACGACATAGCAGGCTGCTGAGCGACTTTCTGCGCGACGTGTACATCGCTGATCTGCGTCGCTTGGAAAACACGCTGAGCCATCGCCAGTGGGAAGCATTCCTCACAGAGTGCGAGCACCGCGACAACGCCGTGGGTCAGTGGGCAGCGTCCACGCGCGAGAAGCTATTCCAAGTGATCGTGCGCATCCTCGCCGAAGCAAAGTACCTCGACTCCACGCGCCGCATGGGCCTCACGCCGCCGATGCTGCACCCGAAGATGCGCGCGTATCTCAAACGACTTGGGGACGCTGAGACGCTTACCCGCATGGAGGCCAAAGCATGACCGCATCCTTCGACAAACGCTTGAACCAAGTCCTGCCGCGGCTCGCATCGCCTGACGTGCTCGACAACAGAGGCGCCGGCGGCGAAATCGGCTTCTGGATCTTCGACTACCCACCCGAGAATGAGATGCAGATGCGCTCGTGGCTGACCGACGTGATCGAGCCTGGCCTGCACAAGCAAAAGCCCGATCTCCGCTTCGCCACTATCGATCTTTTCGAATCCGTCATTGGCCTGCTCGAAGAGCGTGGGCTGCTTGAGAAGGCGTTCGAAATGCAGTTGAAAAAAGGCGACGAAGCTCTGCTGGCTTCCCTGCGCTCAGTGCTCAAAGAGGATCGCCTCGCCGCGCGGATGGTGGACCTTGTCGGGGCACAGAATCTGGACCTGCTGATCGTGAAGGGCGTCGGTGCCGTTTACCCAATGCTTCGCACCCACACACTGCTGTCAGCGCTGCACCCGCACATGCGCGACACGCCACTGTTGATGCTGTACCCGGGCCGATACGACGGCCAGTCGCTGCGCCTGTTCAACAAGCTTGGCGACGACAACTACTACCGGGCCTTCCGCCTGGTCTCGTGAACGAGGGAGACACATGAAAATCAAAGAACTGTTCGTCAAACAGATCGACCGGCCAATCAACGGCGTCATCAAGGCCGATCAGCACGACGACGAAAGTGTGTGGCAGGAGCTTGACGAGTACGTGACCACCAAGCAGGTCACCGAATACCTGCGGCGTTTCTTCGACGCCTACCTTGCCACAGTCGACCGCCCGAACGATCCGACGATCACCGCGCGCATGGGCGTGTGGGTGTCGGGCTTCTTCGGCTCCGGCAAGTCGCACTTCATCAAGATCCTCTCCTACTTGCTGTCGAACCTCGAAGCCACGCACCCCGGTGACGGGGAGCGTCGCCATGCAGCGCAGTTTTTCGAGTCCAAGATCAAAGACCCAATGCTGTTGGGCGATGTGCGTCGTGCCGTCGCGGGCAAGACCGACGTGATCCTGTTCAACATCGATTCGAAGGCCGATGCCAAGAGCGACCGCGACGCGATCCTTCAAGTGTTCCTGCGCGTCTTCAATGAGAAGCAGGGTCTATCCGGCGACGCGCCGCACGTAGCGAACATGGAGCGCCACCTCATCGCAAAGGGCAGCTTCGAAGTATTCAAAGCAGCGTTCAAGGCGTCCAACGGCAACGAGTGGGATGCAGAGCGTGACGCCGTCGACTTTCTTAGGGACGATGTGATCGCCGGCCTCAGCGCAGCGCTCAAGATGTCGGCCGAGTCCGCTGGCAAGTGGTTCGATGAGGCCCGTGATGCCTATCGAATAAACATCGAAGGCTTCGCCGAGCTCGTGCGCACCTACCTCGATGCCAAGGGTCCTGGGCACCGCATCGTTTTCCTCGTCGACGAAGTGGGGCAGTTCATCGGCAAGAACACCCAGCTGATGCTGAACCTGCAGACCATCACTGAGGAACTGGGCACGCTGTGCAAGGGCCGCGCCTGGGTCATCGTCACCAGCCAGGAAGACATCGACGCCACGCTGGGCGAGGCCAATCAGTCGCGCACCAACGACTTTTCAAAGATCACAGCGCGCTTCCATACCCGGCTATCGCTGTCCAGCTCAAACACCGACGAAGTCATCTCGCAGCGCCTGCTGGAGAAAACGCCCGCAGCCAAAGCGGCACTCATGGCGGTGTGGAAGGCCAAGGGCGACATCATCAACAACCAGCTCTCGTTCGCCGATCACGCCGTGGCCTTCCCGCGCTTCAAGGACGCCGAAGACTACGCCGCGCACTACCCCTTTGCTCCGTACCAGTTCCAGCTGCTGCAGAAGGTCTTCGAGTCCATCCGCAAGGTGGGCGCCACCGGTCGCCACCTCGCACGCGGTGAACGCTCGATGCTCGATGCGTTTCAGACTGCAGCTGTCAGCAACGGCGACAGGGAGATCGACGCCTTCGTCCCCTTGTACGACTTCTACCCGTCCATCGAAAGCTTTCTCGACTCAGCCGTTAAGCGCGCTATCGACCAGGCCGGCGAGAACCCGGCGCTGGAGCCGTGGGACATCAAGCTGCTTCGTGCGCTGTTCCTCATTCGCTATGCCGATGCCGTCAAGGCCACCGTGGACAACCTGGCCACGCTGTGCCTGGACCGCGTCGATGCCGACAAGCTGGCCTTGAAGCGCCAGATCCAGGAGAGCTTGGCGCGGCTGGAACGGCAGAACTTGGTCAGCCGCAACGGAGACCTCTGGTTCTTCCTGACCAACGAAGAGCGGGATGTCTCGCAGGAGATCAAGTCGGTCGACATCTCATCGGCCGAGGTCTCGCGCCTGGTGTCCGAACTGGTGTTCGACGAAGTGCTGAGCGGCCAGACCAAAGTGCGGCACCGCGACACCAAGACCGACTACGAATTCAACCGCTTGCTCGATGGCGCGCCGTGGCGCCAGGCCAACCAGCAGCTCACTCTGGAGGTGCTGTCGCCTGTCGGCGCCGACTACGAGCTGATGACCGAAGCCAAGTGCATCGGGCGCAGCGCAGAAGGCGCCGGCCGCGCCATTCTGCGCATGGCCAACGACGCCCGGGTGGACGTGGAGCTGCGCACCTACGTGCAGATCGAAAAGTACATCGCAGGGCCGAAGACCGACGCCGCCACGCCATCGCTCAAGCGCATCCTGCTGGACCGCAAGGACGAGAACCGCGAGCGCAAGACCCGCATCCTCGCGCAGCTTTCTGATCTGTTGAGCCGGGGTGACTTCTATGCGCTGGGCCAGAAGCTAACCCTCAAGCCCCAGGGCCCGTCGGTGCTGCTGGACGAGGCGCTGAACTACCTCGTCTCCAACACCTATTCCAAGCTCGGCTACATCAAGGTGCGCCAGGCTGACCCGGCCGCCGAGATTCGCGCGGTGCTCGCTTCAGACAACACCGCCCAATCCAAGATCGCCTTGGACGGGCCTGAAGGCAACGCGCTGGCCATCGGTGAGATGCGCGATTACCTCTCCGTAGCGGCCGGCAGCAGCCGAATGCTGCTGTCCGACGTGGTGGACCGATTTACCGGCGCGCCCTGGGGCTGGCGGCCTGAGCTGGAAACGGTCTTGTTGATCGCCCGCCTGTTCATGGCCGGCGAGATCAAGCTGGTGATGGAGGGCTCAGACCTCGATCCCAAGTCTGCCGCCGAGCCGCTGACCAAGGCCGCGCGCTTCAAGCAGGTGTCCATCCTCAAACGCAAGACGGCCGATGCCCACACCCGCGCCAAGGCACGGGACCTGCACCGCGAGATCTTCTCGCTGCAGCCGCCGGATGACGAAGACGGCCTGGTCGCGGCGTACCGCGACAACCTGGGGCGGCGCAAAGCCGAGTTGGAGCGCGCCAAGGTCAAGGCCGAGCAGAAGCACTACCCCGGCGCCACCGAGATCGCCAAGGCCTTGCAGGCGATTGACCGTCAACTGGCCATCCGCGACCCCTTCGAGTTCTTGAGCGCCATGCTGGCGTCGCGCGACCTTTGGAAGGACCTGGCCGAAGACACGCACGACGTGCTCAGCTTCTACAAGACACAGGCCCCAGTCTGGGCGCGCATGCTCGAAGGCCTGGCCAGCTTTGCCGACAACCGCGAGGCACTGGCCAAGGATGCTGTTTCGGCGCAGCCTTTGAGCGACTTGGAAGCGATCCGAGCCAACCCGATGCCGTATGGGCAGGTCAATCGCATCGAGGCCTTGCTCGCGGCGGTGGAGAAGGTCAACGAGTCGCTGGCTGGCGCGCGTCGTGAGAAGGCGCTTCTGTCCATCGACGCGAAGATCAAGGAGGCTACCCAGGCCCTGGACGATGCCCACGCGGAGCCCAGCGTGCGCAATGCCGTGCTGCGGCCACTGCAAGAGCTGAAGGCGCAACTTGCAGCGCTGGTGAGCATTCCCCGCATCATGTTCTTGCAGCAGCGGGCGGGTGAACTGCTGGACGAGGCGATGGACAAGATCGCTGCAGCTGTGGCCGCCGCCGCAAAGGCCAAGGCCCCTGTCAAGGCGCCGCCCCCGGCCACGCCGGGCGGAAC
>NZ_JASJXG010000072.1:0-18097 GCF_035018765.1 Variovorax sp. RTB1 | reverse complement strand
GGCAACTCGCCAGTCAAGCCACCACGGTGGCGGCCTGACTTAAACCAATCAGCCTCCACGAATCCCGGGGCGATTCAACCCGCAGTTGGATTTGTTAAAGGAATCGGAAAGCGGCATCTGGCACTTCTGGATAACGACTGAGACCGACGGTGATGATGGCATCGACAAGACGGTCAAGAAGGACAGTTCAAAACGCAAAGTTCCGATTCATCAAATGCTGATGGACGCTGGCTTCCTTGTGTATCTGAAGCGCATGCAGGCAGCAGGGGTGAAGCGTCTTTTTCCGGAGTGGGAGCCTTCACGAAAAAGGGCTTCGCCCGCCGCGGAAAAGTGGTTCTGCGCTCTGCTGGAAAGCATGGAGTTGCGTGATGAGACTCCAGGCAAACGGATTGTTGGCATGCATGCGTTCCGTTCTACATTGCTGCACCGTGCTAAAAATTCCTCGCCGCGCCTCGATGCCGGTGAAATCACGGGCCATGTTGGTCATGTGAGCGAAGTTCAGCGCGGATACGAAGGTCAACTGGAACTGCTGAACAAACAGAAGCTGCTTGAGGCGATTGACTTCAAGTTCGTACTTTGAGGCTGCTTCACCATCGGTTTGCCCGAGAAATGTGCTCATGCTGCTAAGAGAATTCAATCCGATAAAGATCCTTGCGAAAGTCTCAGTTGGCCAAGCGGAGAAATGGCAGCGTCTCGACCTTTTGCTGCGGCGTCAAACAGCGCAACAGTTGCGAGCGAGAAATGCGCACTGGCACGAACAGCCCACCGGGCTGGATAAGGCTATCGCGGTGTTGTGGGTTATTAACGAAGAATTCACTCGGCGAGGAATCGCTCCGGGCTGGCGGCAAGCACCTCAATTCGTGAAAGCGTTGCCACCACCTCCCCGCGCACCGCACAGCGATGGCACCCCTGGCCCGCTAGGGGAAACGTTGCGACGAAAGCTATTGCTCCGGTGGATCGACTTGGCTTGGCTTCGCCACGAGCTTGGCCCTGCCCATCAGACTAAGAAGGTGGCATGGCGTGGCGTTTTTTTGGCGAATGACGATCAAGCCTGGGCGGCCTTCGCGCGAGTCAACGCAGTCCAGTCAGCCGGAGGGGGTAAGGTCAGCACTCAGACTCCTTGGCAGACCTTAGCCTGGTTAAACGTTAGCAAGTTCGATAAATTGGCATTGGAAGGGCTCATTGACCGGGACGCAGGGGCGCTGAGGCAGAGCGCCCGGAATCGAGTCGAGGCGAAATATGAGCCGGCTGTCGAAGGACTAAAGGATCGAAAATTTCCGCTAACTCAGGAGCAGGTGGCTCAGCGCTTGATTTATTGCGAGGCGCTTGATCTTGCGCGCGGTAGCCCGACCGACGCGGCGCGCGCAGTGAGATGGATGACCGGAGAAACGATCACTCGTCAGAGCATGCATCAGATGAAGCTCAAGCTCACCGAGCAATGCGGCTTCAGGACACTAGCTTGGCGTGCACAGCCTAAAAGTCAGCACTGACTGGTTGCATTCCTCACCCCTCTTTCAGAGGGGTGGGGTTTCTCCGAGGAACGATGCAGCGCAAACCCGCATGTCTATTGGCTTGGCAGCGTATTGCATGCCTGACGACAGTACCTGACGGAAGGTGGGAGATCCAGTGAGGCAATCTGCCAAAAAACAATGCCTGAGAAGAACGGTTAGCAATGTCGGCGTCATGCATGCGGCAGTGATTTTTTGGCCGTCTTGTTGATCTTCATGTCTAACCTTGCGTGCCGGCAGCAGCGGAGCTTTGCGGTCGTCGTCGGCTGTCTAGATAACAAGGAACCTTATGGCGAAACCAAACGAGCCGTGCCGCTTTGTTGTCGTCGAGAGCTTCAAGCCGCCGGCTGCGTCGGGGCTTCACGGTGACGTCCATATTCGACCCGTGGCTGGTCATCAGCTGCCAACGACGCTGTTCGTCGAATGTTCAAAGAAGTTCTCAAAAGCCTACCCTGTCGGCACCAAAATCCGTATTCGCGCCAAGCCAACTGATCGGGAAGGCGGCGTGGAATACCTTTGCAGCTTCCACGGTGGGCGGTCGAGGTCTTGAAGTAGCCGGTCGTGATGCTGCAACCGGAGCGTCAGAGAAGCTGGCGAGAGAACACGGTGGCGATGTCAACAAGCAAGCTCGGTATCCATGCCCACCCAAAGTTTTTTTGAGACCGACTTCAGCGCCGACCTAAAAATGGCCGAGGCGTACAACACGCGGCGATCCCCGGTCGCACCGACTCGTCTGCGCACTGAGATTCAGCCGATGCCGTACGAGGGCCGTATCGGTGCGCCACTGACTTGGCTGCTGGCCAATCCCGGCTTCGATTCCTCGCCCGGCTATGCCTTTAACAACCCGCCGCCATCCACGGAGGGATGGGCTCTGCAGAGCTTGGCGCCAGACTACCGGTCGGGTTACGGAAAGTGGACTTGGGACCGTCTACGCGAACTCCGTCATGAACTTGGCGACCAGCATGTCAGCAACCACGTGCTCGCGGTGCAAATGTGCCCTTGGGCGTCTGAGTCGTTCGACGCCAAGTTGCGGCTGCCGTCACGGGGCCTAGCTCGCAAACTAGTGCTACACCAACTGGAAATCGGCTCGAAGTTTGTCCTGGTGCGGAGTGAAGCTGCTTGGCGCGAGTTGGTTCCGGAACTTGCAAATGTGACCGTCGCTCGGACGGCGCATCCGCTTACCGCGCATCTTTCGAGAGGCAACTTGGGGACGCATTGGGACTCGGTTCTTACGGCTGCGTCTGGGCATATCAGCTGACGGCTGAACTTCCAAATCCCAGTACCTAGCTTTCTCAATTTCTGCCCCCGGGCCGTCAGCCCGATCAGGTTTCTTACTACACGCTGTTGCGTCTGAGCTTGGGGGACAGGTTCATTTCTGCAACACGATCGTCATTTCAGGAAGGACGTCCCGGAACTCAATAAGCATTGCGTTAAGGCGCGCCATTCGCATCCCGCCGTCGTCCACTAAGACCGCGAACAGAGCTGACGTCATGGTCGAGATCGCGTTCGAGGTTTCAATGACCTGCAACATCAAATGCAAAGGAAAGCCGTCGCTTTGGTGCTTCAGCGGCTGGAAGCCGCCATGGATGAACGAATTGAGACCGTGGCGCAGAACGTCGTCGACCCGGCTCAGCTCGTCCAACAGTGCGTGCGGTACCGAGCAGTCTTCCTTGCGCAGTGCCTTGAACATCTTGCTATAGCTAGCGAGTTGGCGTGCTTGGACGTCGGCCTCGATAGTGATTTCACGTTCCAGCGCCTCAATCTCCTGCTCTGTCGCGGCATAGATCGCCCAAGCGCCTCGAAGCATGGACTCGAACTGCATGCGAAGGATTGCCGTCGCGGTGTTCGGATTGCCTCGCGCCACTAGGGTCAGCACAGAATCGCCGTGCTCCATCGATAGGCCGGCCGAGGCAAGTCCAACATTAGTACCCATCAGATTTAGCAGTACCACGTCGTCGCAGGCCAGCGCCAATATCTCTGACATCGCCTCATGCAACTGCCCGGACCGTTCGAGAGCCCGTTCAACGAGCTGATCAGATTGAACAGGAAAAGAGAGCATTTTGGTCGAGGGACGGAAGGTTGAGACTGTGGCACAGCTTTTCGCTGCAAGCATCTGCTCGCAAACCGCGGACCTTGGTGCCAATCACCTACAGCTTGACCATCATCGATCGAGTTCCTACCAGCTATGCAACGCACCTTGAAAAGTAGAGACTCCAGAGCCCGTGAGGAAGTTCACTGCAGCCCTCGGCTTGGACCCTAAGCGTCTGTGCGGCGTAGCGAACCTACCGTCCAAACCACGCGAGCGTCCGCAAAATCTCCAGCGATTGGCAGTGATAGGGTTCGAGCGTGGGCGAGTCGTCGGCAGTGAGCTGCCAAGTGGTTTTGATCGGTGTTTGCGGCAGCAGATAAAAATCCTTCCCCACCAGGTTGCATGGGGCCATGCGCACCACCACGGTCACATCGGCTTCCCGCTGGCGCAGATCGGGCAAGTGCCAGAAACGCAAGCCGTCTGCCCGCAACCGGCATCGCATCAGAAAGACACCAAGGGTCCAGGAAGCGTTCACACGCATGGTGGGTGAGCCTTCGGCATGTTCGATTTGTGCACCGCTCGCGATCATTCGTTGCGCCAGGCGATCCGCAAAACTGCGGCGCTCGTTGCGAAGCAGGCGGTTCTCTTCGACCCAGCCACTCTGCTTGCCGCCCGAAATCCCTGCGCGCTGGTAAGCCGAATGCATTTTGCCGAAGTGGACCCGGTAGGTGGCAGAGCACGGCATGTCCGTTTGCTGGTCGATCACGGCGCCGGTAAGTTTGCCGACACGGGCATGCAGGTCTCTGAGCTTTTGCAGCATCTGCTCGTCGGTGATCTTGAGACGTGCAAATCGCGCTGCGGCCAGCGCGAACACAGCGGGTTCGATCAGCGGCGTGAAGAGCTTCTCGGCATGGATCCAAAGTGCTGGGTCGTTGCGCGTGTCGCTCTTCCTCAGCTTGAAGGAGCGCCGGTTGAACGTGTTCTTGCCCAGATAGCGCTCGTTGGTGAGAACCCGGTGCACGGCCTGGCGGCTCCAGGGCTGCCCGAGATGATCAAGCGAACCGGTGACGTTCAAGGCGGCTGCGATCGCTTCTTCCGACTCGAGGCGTTCCGTAAAAGCAGCATAGATCCACCGGATGGTGCGAATCTCCCTGAGAGGGCCTTTGACCAGCACGACACGATCATCCAGCAATCCCTTGCGCTCGCCGGGTGCGAGGAGCTGTTTGCGATTGCCGCGCACGTCGACCACCTGGCGCCGCAGGCCATAGCCGGGCGGCCCGCCTTGAAAGAACCCCATGGCTGCCAGCCGGCTCTGCGCTGCGAACACTTTCTCCGAAAGCACCCGGCTGTACTCGCCGTCCATATATCGACGCAGATTCTTCAACAACGCGGCAGTAGGGCTGCCGTCATTTTCAAAAGATTCAGTGCAGTAGATGACCCGTATGCCCGCGCGCTTGCACATGTATTCGTAGTGCGCGCTCTCGTCGAGATCCTGGAAGCGACCCCATCGACTGATGTCGTATACCAGCACGGCCGTGAAGACAGCGTCACCGCGCTGAACGTCGATGAGAAGCTCCAGGAACCCGTTGCGGCCGGAAGCGTCCAGTCCGCTTTTGCCCTCGTCAACATAGCGTCTGACAATCCGCATCGCATGGTCTTCGGCATAGCGCTGCGTGGCAGCGGCTTGGTGACCGATCGAGAACGACTGCCGGTCGGTGGACATCCGCAGGTATTCGGCGACGCAAGTCAGTGGTTGAGATGCAGCGCCAACATCAAGGATCGCAGCCATAGTTAGCCCCGGAGTGGATGCGTCAGTATGTGCTTTGAGGGTCGGAAAAGGTCGGCGGTGCCGTTCGTTGATAGCAAGCGGTACCGCCGCTGGATCACTGGTGGACGTTATCGCATCAAGCTCAGTAAGTTTGGTTGGGTCCGACACCTGAGGGGAATCATGAAGGTCTGCATGTCGCAGTCACCGAAAGCAATTCATGAATACAACCTTCACCTCCATCGGTTCGCTCGTCGAAGCCCATCAGGCCCATCTCGGGTTCTCCGATGAATATCTGGCAATGGCGCTCGACTACCAGCAGAGCAATGTGGTCACACTAATCAAGAACGGGACGATGCGCCTCCCGCTGATCAAGGTGCCTGCGCTCGCCAAGGTCCTGTGCGTCGATGCACAAGTAGTTCTGCAGCTGGCGATGGCCGAGACGACGCCCGGCCTGTACGAGATGATCGAGCAGATCGTGAACCCTCTCGCGTTACGCGAGCATGAAGTCGGCCTGATCAAGCATTGCCGGAAACTGGCAGGCAACAAGCTGACGACCTTCATCGTAGTCGACGCTAACTAGCCGCCAACGTCGCCAGCTAATGCGGCATGGTTCACTATGGGCTGCCGCTAACCTTGCAGCTACCGCCCAACTTCGAGGCGTGCTGCAATCAACCTTTGTATTGACCGTCGGTGCACACCGAAGCGCGCGGCTACTGCCGTTAGCGTTTCGCCCAGATCGACGAGTCGTAGAGCCTCGGTGACCGCTGCTGGATCGCGTAGCGCGGCAGCGGCGGGTCGGCCCAGCTTCACGCCACCGAGCCTCGCCTGCTCCAGGCTCCCGGTCGCACGATCGCTTCGCATGTCTTGATCAAGTTTTGCCAACGCCCGAAGCATCGCGAAGGCTGTCCTGTAATGAACTTCCAGGATTATTGGATTCAACGTGCGACAGTGGGTCTCGATTTTCCGCGCCCACAAAGTTTCCAACGTGAGCAAAACATCGGCCGCGCTGCAGCCGAGTGCTGACAAGCCTCGGCAGGAGAGGACGTCCCCAGGTCCAAGACGACCTAGAAGTTGCAGGAACCCCGGTCGCTGCAGCCCAGGCACGTGCAGCCTCCCAACTTCAAACGTCATGTTCGCAGCGTGGATCAGATACTGCGGCCCCACCGAGTTGGCGATGGCTTCCGACCTGTGTTGAGTACCGCTGTAATCGTAGAAGTATCGCGTTCGATGCATCAAAAACCGGTTTTCATGATTAGGGGCGAAAGCCAGGGCGAAAAGACATGACAGCTTTTCTGCCCCGCTGACGCGGAAGAACAGCATGTGAGACGGGCCTGACGGCCCGATAAGCCTCGTATAAGCGCAATTCGTAGAAACGGTGCCAAGGTAGCCAGGCGCTAAAAAATGCCGTCACGGCCCTAAAAACAGCGCAACGTTTCTTGGCAGAAACCTAGAACCTGCTGCGCCAATAAGTGCTTCAACCAACAGGAGCAACTACATGAAACCACGTACAGAAATCGTCTCGGCTCAGCAGAACGGCAATGCGTTCAACCTTTTTTCCTAATCCCAGCGGAGCAAGACTCCGCATACGAAAGTTTCACATGACCAAAGCAGAAAAAAACGTTGAACGAGCCCAATGCCTGGCTCAGTACAAAACTATCGTTGGCCTCCAGCGTGAGGTGATGGTGTGCACGCTGCTGAGCGTGAAGTTGCAAAGAGACATGTTCACATCGAACAGAGAGGTTCTCGCAGTTCACGAGAGTGGTGTAGCACTGAGCGAACGAAGCATCGCCGTGGTACGCGGCTTCTTGCCAACGGCGCCCGCGGAGGAGTTGATCGCATTGTTGCGGCGCTGTGTTTCCACTGAAGCCACACACGAAACGTTGATGGAAATGATTGCCGGGAACGCCGCAGCAAAAGCTCAATTTGAAGCCACGTCTGTCAAGGTGCGCTTGGTCGCAGAACGATTGGAAGCAATGGAATCCAGCCCCGCGGCAATCTAAAGCAAAAAACGTTTTGCCCGAGAAGAAAATTTTCGTTCGATTTCGGACGGTATCGAGCAGACCCAGTCCCGCTGATAGACAACGCGCCTGACCACCGTGGTTGCGGCGCAGGTCCTTCGCTGGGGCAGCCGTGGTGTCGAGCTTGCTAGCGCGCTCAGGTTGGGTATTCGATACCTTCGGCAACCATACCAATTTTGCGCTCAGCCGATGTGGGGCAAGTGGGATAGCGCACCAGCAATTTGCTGGTCGATCCGAAGGCCATTTTGCATACGGCTAGGTATTCATAAGGCTCTAGGACGCGCCGTCAAGCCTGCGCGCCTTGCGGTGAGCCTGATGACCTTGTACCCCCTGCAGCCGAATGAAGCGGATCGAGGCCCTTGCCGCCGTTTTTTCTGGCGCCTGGACGAGAGTGCTTATAGGTGGCCGAGACCCGAATATCGACCACGCGCTCGACTGCGAGCGTTGATCGCTAGGCGGTCGGGTTGAAGCCTGCTGACCGCACCTCTTCAGATATCAGCTGTGCGATCCAGCGCTTGCGCTCGGCCGGCACCCTGCTCGAGATCGCCGCAATGCTGATCGCAGCGTGGCCGCCGCTGGTGATCTCGAAGCTCATTCCCACTCCGCCCACGCCTTCCGTCACCAACCCATCCGTCATCGCACACCCTTGCTTGCGCGTCTGAGCCACGTGCCGCTTGAGCTGCGGCAGGGTCGGCCCACCGGGCTCGAACTCGTCACGGTGGCGCGCGTACAGCGACTCGATCTGATCGTCTTCCAGCCGCGAAAGCAAGGTCATGCCGGCCGAGCCGATGCCCAGCACCCGCATGCCGCCGATCTGCAGCACCATGGCCTTCACCGGAAAGGCGCCTTCCTCGCAGTGCAGGCAATGGGCATAGTCGCCATTGCGCACCACCAGGAACACCGTGTCCTCGGTACGCCGCGCCAGCCGCTGCATCACCGGGCGGCATGCCTCCAATAGCGGTGCCTGATTCATGGCGGCCAGTCCCAGTTGCATGGCCTGAAGACCCAACCGGTAAACCTTGCGCGCATCGCGCTCGACGAAGCCGGCCTCGACCAGGCTGGATACGAGCCGGTAGGCCGTGGCGCGATCCAGCGTTGCTTCGTCAGCGAGAGCGCCGATGGTCACCCCTTGCGGGTGCAACCGCGCCACGTGCTGAAGCAAGGTCAAAGCACGAAATACAGTCTGCGCTCCCTTGGTCTTCGTCTGCATGCGCTACTGGGTTCTCAAAATTCACATAGTAAATGTTTGAGCTGAATGTGATTGCCATGTGATGAGGCATCCGATGAAATCAACCCTAACAACCGCATTCATACGGAGACAAAAAATGAAATCATTCCTAACCGGCCTCGTTGTTCTGGCGTCCGTGATTGCCGCGCCGGCAATGGCAGACACCTACCCGGCCAAGACCACCCGCCTGATCGTCGGCTACACCGCAGGCGGTGCGTCCGACGTGATCGGGCGCCTGATCGCCAACGAGCTCAGCAACATGAACGGCAAGCCGGTCATCGTGGAGAACCGGCCCGGTGTCGGCGGCATGCTGGGATTGAACGTCGTTGCCACCAGCCCGCCCGATGGCTACGTTCTGGGCGTGGCCGTGAGCGGCACCATGGTGACCGGACCGCACCTTCAGAAGAACACACCGTATGACCCGCTGACTGCCTTTGAGCCGATCAGCATGGTGGCCAAAGCGCCAATGGTGATGCTGGCATCTCCGTCTGTCGCCGATCCGACGGTGCGCGGGTTCGTCAAGGAAGCGAAGGACAAGCCGGGCGAGCTGATGTTCGCTTCCGGCGCGCAGGCGTTCGAGCTGGCGATGCAGCTGTTCAATGCCAAGGCAGGCGTGAAGATCGGCTCCGTCACCTACCCCGGCGGCGGCCAGGCTGCCATGGACGTGATGGCCGGCCGCGTGCCGATCATGGTGGACACCATCGGCGCTCAGCAGGCCAACATCAAGGCCGGCAAGCTGAAGGCGGTCGCGGTGCTCGACAGCAAACGCTCATCCGTGCTGCCCGACGTGCCGACCGTCGCAGAGGCCGGTGTTCCCGGATACGAGGCGGTGGGCTGGGTCGGCATCGTCGCGCCCAAGGGCACACCGAAGGACATCGTCGCCAAGCTGAACACGCAGCTGCGCACCATCATGGCCATGCCGGCCATCAACGAGAAGCTCACGCTGCTCGGATTCGAGCCGAGCACCGGCACACCCCAGGCGTTCGACCAGACCATCCACACCGAGTACGCCAAGTGGGGCGAGGTCGTCAAAACCTCCGGCATCGCCGCGCAGTAACCCTCGAGGCCGCCCGCCGCGGCCTCCTCACCAGCGACAGTCCTCCGGACGGCAGCAGTTGTTTGCGCCGTGAGGCGTCGTCGCGTGAATTTGAAAGCACCTGATGACCCAAACCAATCTTCATGCTCCCGACGCCGCCTGGGAGCAGGCCCTCGTCGACTCCTTGCCGACGGCCAACGTACCCACGCTGCTGATGGTCCTGACGCATCTGACTGGCGACAAGCGCTGGCTGTCCGAGCGTTACCAATGCTCGCGCATCCGCGGCCTGGATGACAACGATTCGGGCGGTCTCGACGAGGCCGTTCAGGAGGAAATCCGCGATGCGGCACGAACCGCAGTCGTTCAGTGGAAGCGAGGCGAGGCACCTGTGCTGCCGGCACCGTTGCACACGGATTGCGTCGACATGCTGCGTACCAGCATCGGCGAGCCCGTGCCCGACTTGTATGGACCCATGGTCGCCGCAGGGCTGGGTGTGGAACCGGATTTCGCCATCGACCAGGTGGGCCGGTTCGCCGTGCCGGAAGGCTACAAGGTCGTCGTGATCGGGGCCGGCGTGGCCGGGCTGTGCGCTGCCATTCGATTGCAGGGCGCAGGCATCCCTTATGTGCTGATCGAGAAGAACGCTGAGGTTGGCGGTACCTGGTACGAGAACCGATATCCAGGCGCAGGCGTCGACACCCCGAACCACATCTACTCCTACTCGTTCGCAAAGCACGACTGGTCGCGTTACTTCGCGCTGCAAGGCGAAATCCAGGATTACTTTGAAGGGGTTGCTGACCGTTTCGCAGTGCGTCAGAACATCCGCTTCAACACCCGTGTCGAATCAGCCCGCTATGACGAATCCACGATGCGCTGGACCGTCCAGACGACGGATGCGGCCGGTAATGCTGAGGCCCTGCAGGCCGATCTGGTCATCGGCGCGGTCGGTCTGCTCAACGTCCCAAAAATGCCGGCCATCAAGGGCCTCGACAAGTTCAAGGGCGCCTGTTTCCACACCGCACGCTGGCCAGAAGGGTTGGATGTGTCGGGCAAAAAGGTTGCGGTGATCGGCAACGGCGCGAGCGCCATGCAGGTGGTGCCGGCCATCGCCAACAAGGTGAAGTCCCTCACGGTCTTCCAGAGGTCCAAGCAGTGGGCCGCTCCCTTCGAGAAGTTCCAGCAACCTGTGGCCGAGGCCGCCCGGTTCCTGCTGCGCGAGGTCCCGTACTACCAGGCGTGGTACCGGCAGCGCCTGGCCTGGATCTTCAACGACCGCATTCACGGTTCGCTTCAGATCGACCCGCAGTGGCCGCATCCAGACAGGTCCATCAACAAGACCAACGACCGGCATCGCGAGCACTTCACCAACTACATCAAGGAAGAGCTGGGTGCGCGCCAGGAGTTGCTGCCGGACGTGCTGCCCGACTACCCGCCGTTCGGCAAGCGGATGCTGATGGACAACGGCTGGTATCGCACCATGGCGCGGGACCACGTGACGCTCGTCACTGGCAGCATCGCCGAAGTGACCGAGACCGAAATCGTCACCGACAAGGGCGAGCGTCATGAAGCGGACATCCTGGTGATCGCCACTGGCTTCGATGCGATCAACATGCTCGCGTCGTTCAAGCTCTTCGGCCGCGCTGGCAAGTCGGTGCGCGAGGTGTGGGACGCGCACGGGGCCGAAGCCTTCATGGGCGTCGTCATGCCCGACTTCCCGAACTTCTTCATGCTCGCCGGTCCCAACACTGCGCTCGGTCATGGCGGCAGCGTCGTGACGCTGATGGAAACGCAAATGAGCTACATCCTCAACCTGCTCCGACAGGCCATGGCGCAGAACAAGCAGCGCTTCGAGATCGAGGTGCGACGCGACCGTCACGACGCCTATAACGTGCGTGTGCAGGACGCCCACAGCCGGATGATCTGGACACACAAGGGCATGAGCAACTGGTACCGCAACGCGCAGGGCCGCGTGGTGGCGACGACGCCGTTCCGCAACGACGACTACTGGCACATGGCGCAGAAGGCCGATCTGTCCGACTACCGCGTTCGCACAACCGCTCAGCGACGTGAGCCTGAGCAGACCGCGGCAGTGGCCGAGGAGACGCAGCGATGAACGCTCCACGACACGCGGCGCCCGGTCCGCACATGCTCAGCGGCTTGCGCATCCTGGACCTTGGGACGATGGTCGCCGGACCGGTGGCCTGCACTCTGTTCGCCGATTTCGGGGCGGAAGTGATCAAGGTCGAAGTGCCCGACCGCGGCGACACGGTACGAGACCTCGGCCCCTTCGTCGACGGTGAATGCCTGTACTGGAGCGTGGAGGCACGCAACAAGAAGTCCATCACGCTGAACCTGCGCGAGCCCGAGGGCCAGGCGCTGCTGTGCAAGCTGGTGAAAGACGCCGACGCAGTGGTGGAGAACTTCCGGCCGGGCACGCTCGAGCAGTGGAACGTCGGCTACGAGGAGCTGAAAAAGCACAACCCCGACCTGATCATGTTGCGGGTCTCGGGTTTCGGGCAGACCGGCCCGTACCGCGAGCGCGCCGGCTATGACCGCATCGGTCTCGCGTTCGGTGGGCTGATGGGCATCACCGGCTACGCGGACCGCCCGCCCGTGCGCAGCGGGACGTCGACCGCCGACTACCAGACCGCGATCCTGGGTGCCTTCGGTCTAATGATGGCGATCTACCATCGCGACCTGCGCGGTGGTGGGGGGCAGGAGATCGACCTGTCCATGTACGAGTCGGTGATCCGCTTCACCGAAGTGCTCGTGCCGGAATACGACCGCCTCGGCGTGGTGCGCGAGCGCCGCGGCAACAAGCATTTCGCCGCAGCACCAGGTGAGCATTTCAGAACCAGCGATGGCCGCTATGTGATCCTGACCGTATCGGCCGATGCGGGCTTCCAGCGCCTCTGTGCCGCAATGGGCAGACCTGACCTTGCGGAAGATCCGCGCAACGCCAGTCACTCGAAGCGCTGGGAACATGTCGACGAACTCAATCGCGTAGTTGCCGACTGGATCGAGGGCCAGCCCGTTGAATCCCTCTGCAAGAGCCTCGACGACGCGAAGCTCGCCTATTCCTTCATCTACAGCATCGACGACATCATGAAGGACCCGCACTACGCGGCACGCGAGAGCATCGCCAGCGTCGACCACCCTCGGATCGGACCGGTGAAGATGGCCGGTGTGTTCCCGAAGTTCTCCAACATGCCGAGCAAGCCGATCGAGGCGGCTCCCGACCTGGGGCAGCACAACGCGGAAATCTACGGCGGCATGCTGGGCCTGACGGCTGACGAGCAGCGCGAGCTGGTGGCGCAGGGGATTATTTAGATGGACGTGCTGCCAGGCGGCGCGCTGTCGCCTGACCGATGCCTCGTGTTGGGCGGCGGTGGCGTGGCGGGCATCGCCTGGGAGATCGGTGTGATCGCAGGACTTGCACGCGGCGGCGTGATCCTTCAGGACGCAGATCTCTTTGTTGGCACCTCGGCAGGTTCAGTCGCCGGCGCCCAATTGGCGGGCGGCCTGGATGTCGAGCAACTGCTGATGCAGCAACTATCTCCACCGGCAGATTCGGTGGAGCAGTTCAGGCCGTACTCGCAAGCGGCCGCCGATGCGCAGAACGTGCTGCTGATGCAAAAGGTTGGGAACGATCTAACCAAGGCCCGTCAGCGCATCGGCTCCTATGCCTTGCGAAGCACGACACCGTCACTTGCGGAACGCCGCGAGATCATTGCGTCCCGGATGCTGTTTACAGCTTGGCCAGAACGAGCACTCAAGGTCGTCGCCGTGGATGTGATCTCCAGTGAACCTCGGGTGTTTGACAAGACCAGTGGCGTCGACCTGGTCGACGCGGTGGCGGCCAGCTGCGCTGTACCCGGCACTTGGCCGCCCGTGCCCCTGCAGGACGCCACATACATGGATGGCGGCATCTTCTCCATGACAAACGCCTGGGTGACCACAGGTGCGCGATGCGTCATGGTGCTTGCGCCTTTGGGCTACAGCGAGGGCAACCCGGTCAGCGGGCATCTGCGTGCCGAGGTGGATCGGCTGCGGGAAGTTGGCAGCCTGGTGGAGGTGATCGTGCCGGACGAGGAGTCGCTGCTAGGCATGGGGGAGAACGTGCTTGACCCAGCACGCCGAATGGCAGCTGCTACGGCTGGACTGGCGCAGGGTCTGCGGCTGTCGGATTTTGTCCGCCCTTGGTAATACTTGCGCAAAAAACTGCAAACGGCCGCGCAAAAACCGCACCCTGTCAGCTCAATCGTGCGCAAGAAGCTGATGTTGAGAGCCGGCGCACACGAAGAAATATCGTTTGATAACAATGACTTACAGGCTTTATCGCTGCTATTGTGCTTGTACCTGCATATCTAAATCGGTTTAGCGGCCGAACCGCAAGAAAATGCGCTATTGAGCCGCAAAACCCGTTGGATGACACCGCAAGATAATCGTTGTTTCCCTATTCCGGACCACTGGTACCTGCAGTAATCGGCGGGCCACTAACCGCAACGGACCACCGACTCAAATCAAGATCCATCCGGTTTCCGAGCAGAAGTTGCTCGCCGCTATCTATAAACAAAACGAGAGGTTGCAACCCGCGACCGCTCGCTAAATAGGTAGAGCAAATGACTGTTCAAAGATCTCAGGTAACGGCTTCCTTCATGGAACGCATCACAGCCAGGCAAGAAGAGCTCGGGCTCAGCGATGATGAGGTGGACAAGCAGGTCGGCGCGACGTCCGGTTTCAGTCTCGCAGCGATCAAGAAAAGTTCAAGGCAACTCGGACTGGACAACATCCCCAAGCTCGCCATCGCCCTGGAGTTCGACCCGGGAGACCTCCTGCGTCACGCGCTGCGCGAACGCGCACCAGAGCACCTGCAGCTGCTGGACCAGTACATGCACCCAAGCGGGCTGACCGCTCGTGAAGCCAACGTGCTGGCCCAGTACCGCAACTTGGTAAGGGACGAAGAGTCGGGACCGATCGTGTACGAGGTGACGACGCACCGGGCCATGATCATCGATTCGGTGCGTCGCGTGCCCCGTGCCGTTCAAGAACAGACGGTTCCGCCGAAGGACACGGACGCATCGCAGGTGTAAGCGCCAAGGCCGGTCCGACGGCCTTGGGGTCTTTAAACGAGAGCGATTCCTAGCCAAATCCAAATGTTCTGCTGCGCATCGGCTAGTTCCATCAGGCACAGGCGCCGTCGCAACGTCTACTCCGATACCGTGGGAGCCGCCATGAAACCATCGAGCGACTGCAAACAGCTTCTCACTTCAGAGTTGCGCTGCCCGATGGAAAGAAGTGGCGAGACCGCCGTAGCACTTCGTAAGCATCATTCGCCCGCGCAGCATCTTCCAGACGGCTCTGGGCTACAGACGGAGAGGTGTTCGGCAGCAGCGTCGGACATGACTGAGCAACAATTTTTCTTCTTGCTTCTTCCACCACCGCCCAAGAGACGTTGTCTTTGAGCTTCAGTGCAGCAACGGCTTGAGAAAGCGTGAGCGTTGGCTCGCGACTCGGCAAGACGAACCGAGAAGTGGCTTGTCGAGGTTTTGGCGAGGGCTCGGGATTCGGCAACGTGATGACGGGCGGGAGCTTCTCAAGAAAAACTGGAATGTTGACCGTGCCCGAGTCCAGCGGTACCAAGTCCAGTTGCTTTGAACTAGAAGTGCGCGTCGGTTCGTGGTCAGCCACGGGCGGTGGACTCACTCTTTCACCCAGAGCCGCGTGGGCGCTGGTTGCCCGTTTCAGCAAATCACGCGCTCTCTGTGTCTGGCGATTTGAAAGCTCATCCATAAGAACGAGGAGCCGCTGGTCATCGTTCTGACACTCGCTGAAGTACCGCACAAGCGAGTCCATCCCGAGTTGCATCAGCGGGCGAGTCATGCCGGCACCTCTTCATCGCCAATGTCCTCAGCCTTGCTTAGCTCCGCTGCTGCAGCATCGTCGTCGTTTGCCGCCTCTTCTTCAGTGTCGATGCCTAGTGGATCTGCGGTTTTGCTGAGCGTCCACACCGTGTTATCGACGGACTCTGAGCCTAGGGGCTCAATACCGAGTTCTTCCAATGTTTTGAGGAGATCAGCAAGTACCTCTTCCTTCCGGCGCGCAAAACTCGAAGCGAAGCACCGCCAGAAAGTCCATCCGGCGCGCTCCAGCACGCGCTGGCGTGTCATGTCGTCGCTCCACTGACCAGGGCCGTGGAATTGATCGCCGTCGCATTCGATAGCGAGTCTGCGTCCTTCGCTCCCTTCTACAACGAAGTCGATGCGGTAGCCACCGCAGGGGACCTGTGGCTGGACGCGGTAACCATGCTGCACTAGCGAATCAAACATCTCACGCTCAAAGCCTGACTCGCAGCGGTCTCTGAGATCCTGTACTAGGCGGGCGTCTTGCGTAAACGGCTGCCGGAAGTGCCGGATGAGCTTTGCATTAAGGGTCGAAGCGCCGTAATCCGCTTCATGGGTCGAGCGAAACAGGTACACGCGGTCGCGCGCGCGGGAAAGCGCCACGTTGAAGCGCTGCTCGATCTCCGCTCGTGACGCGGCTGCTTTGCTTCCAGGTGCCAACACCATTGAGACGAGCATGATGTCTCTCTCACGGCCCTGAAAGACGGGCGGCGGCCCGACAGCGATCTTGCGAGCAATGATGTCGACTGGTGAGATCCGGGCGTGAACCAGGCCATGAATGTGCGCTGCCTGCGCGCTGCCCAGGAGTGTGACGACGCCGATCGTGCGTCCTGACATGTCCGGGTTGGCCAGGATGTCCTCGATCTCGTTGACGATCGCGAGGGCTTCGGGCTCGTTGACGTCGCCATTGCGAAACCCGCCCTTGACATAGACGTCAATGAGCGGAGGGTCAAGGCGCTCTGTCGCTTTCGCTAGACGCAGCGGGCGAATGCCATTGTTGTAGAACTCCCTGTTCGAGAATTCGATGATGGCGGGCACACATCGGAAATGCTCCTTGAGCATGACCGAGTTGCCGGCAAAGACCACCCGAGCCAAGTCGTAGATCGACTTGTCCGGCGTCATCTCTGAACCGAAGGGCTGTTCGGCCAAGAACCGCCGGCTGATGTCCTTGATCTTCTCTTCAGCCATACCTACCGCAGAAGGCGATACCTGCTTGTCATCCCCGACAACCAGCAGCTTCTTGCCACGCAGCAGCGCTGGAAGCGCCCAGATGTCCGATTGGGACGCTTCATCGATCACGACCAGATCGAACAGGCCCACCTCGGACGGCAGCGTCTCAGACACGCGCCACTGGGGCAAAACCCAGCAAGGGACCGCTTGGTACGCGCGGCGCATTGCCTCACGGGCGGTCTTGCGATGCCTGATGGCACGTATACCCTTGCCAGTCCCCATCGATTGCACGGCGTTCAGGTAAGCCTGCAGGGCTTGTCTGATGCTCTCGGGGGAGTTTTGGTAGACACCGAGCCAAGTACGCTCTGCGACAAGCTCTTGGTAGGTTCGCGACAAAGCAGTCGTGAGTTGCTTGCGCTGCTCGAACAACTTCCGCATTCGGTGATGGCCATCGATCCGCTCAAGGAACAGGAATGCATGTCGCCAGTTCCAAGCGGCATGCCAGGTCGAAGGGCAATGTGGATCTGCGTCGCCCATCACGGCTTCATTGCGCAAGCGCGCACACCAGCGGGGAGCGCCAGCGTTCTCAATTGCAGTGGTTACCTGCCTGATGACCGCGAAATCCGAGCTGAGCGAATTCAGAGCTTTCAGCTCTTGCTGGAGCTGATGCCACTCTCGCTCAAGAGCCAGCTCTTCACCGATGCCCAGCCGACGAAGAAACGACTCGAGGTCGTTGACGACTTCGCCTGAATGTCCGTCGAGGATCGCCAGATAACCATCAACCTTCCCGCGGGCATATGCGAGCTTGCCCTTGGCAAGATGTGCCGCGAGCGCGTCTTGAATACGCTTAAGGGTCTCCGCCTTGTTCTCGAGGAATTGGTTGAGCACTTCCATCCCGAACGCAGCAGCAATAACATTCGGAAGTGGCTGGTCGAAGTCCTTGCTCAACTTTCGCGCGCTCGCAGTTGCCTGCGACCAACTGGAAAGCTGCCGAGCACCAGCTTCTAGGTCTGTCGTTGCAGTTCCAAGACCGAATTCCGTGGCGACGGTATTCCAACGAATGAGCAGGCGCTTGGTCTCGACCCGCCAGCGAACCAACTGAGCAACAGTTTTCCATTCAGCGGTGTTCTCAGGCGCGGCGTCAACCAGTCGGACCGCCGCGACAGTCTTGCGCGCATCGGCCTTGCCGAAGGGAAGTGCAAAGGCCGACTTTCCTTCCAACAGACGCTTAAGAGCCTCCATGAAGGCGTCGTCTGCTTCAGCGCCCGCAGGAAGGGTGATTGACTGTGCAAGCAACGCCCGGCGCTCTGTCTCCATCTTCGACGCTTGCGTGATCACTGCAGCGACCGCGCCCCCCAAGTGAGTATTCCGGTCGAACGTGACCGGTGATTCCGGCAACGTGACCGCCATTCCGGCGAACGTGACCGGCACGGCGGT
>NZ_JASJXG010000071.1:0-18424 GCF_035018765.1 Variovorax sp. RTB1 | reverse complement strand
GCTCGGCGATGCGGATGCCAGCCGGCCAGTCCGGCGAGCTTTCCAGTGAGCGGATGAAGGCGGTGCGGTCGGTGCCGGCTGCGAGCCGCAAGTCGATGCGAGTGAGTTGTCCGGCGCGGCCGAACAGGTCTTGTGCGGCACCGATGTCCATCACCGCCAGTGCGCTGCCGCCCGCTGCGACGGTGCCGGCAACCTGCACGTCGCGCCATGCGCCGTTGACCGAGAGGCGCAATGCCGCAGTGCGTTCGCCGAGTGCAGCACGCGCGGCGGCGTTGAGAAAGACAGTGGCCGGCGCGAACAATGCGAATCGCGCGCTGTTGGCTGAAGGTCGCGGCAGCAGCGCGGGGGCGATCGTGGGGAGCACCAGCGCATCGATGCCGACGATGCGCAGCGGCACACGCTGTTCTTTGGATTGACCGGCCCGTTCGGACCCGCCTGTTCCTGCGAAGGCCACGGTTTGAAGCTCCAGAACAGGGCTCGCGAGAAGGACCTGCGGTTGCCGCGCCACGCGCGCGTACACCGCCTCGTCGAATCCACCCTGCGCCGCACGCAATTCAAGATCGGGCTGCCCGTTGACCGAGCGCACCGCACTGGAAAATTCATCGAGCGCCGAAGCGTTGATGAGCTGCACCGAAAAGGCCAGCGCCACGCCGAGCATGACGGCCAGCACCGCGGCTGCATTGCGCCACGGGTGATGTCGCAGTTCCTGCCAGGAGAAGGTGATGAGCAGGGCCCGCATGACGCAATTGTGCCGGTCCGATATCAGGCTTGCACGGGCGCGGTTTACCGAGGGCTTCCGGTGCGTCGCTCGGTCCGATATGCTCGCCAAATGCTCCAGCTCCCGACTTATGCAGACGTGATCGACGCCGCCGCGCGGCTCGAAGGCCACGCCCACCGCACCCCCGTGCTTCGCTCTGCTACGGCAGACGCACGCTATGGCGCGCAGTTCTTTTTCAAGTGCGAGAACTTCCAGCGCATGGGCGCCTTCAAGTTTCGTGGTGCCTTCAACGCATTGTCGAAGTTCGATGCTGCCCAGCGCACGGCCGGTGCCATCGCGTTTTCGTCC
Source organism: Variovorax sp. RTB1 (assembly GCF_035018765.1). NCBI lineage: Bacteria > Pseudomonadati > Pseudomonadota > Betaproteobacteria > Burkholderiales > Comamonadaceae > Variovorax > Variovorax sp. RTB1. Next base: position 17,358 of record NZ_JASJXG010000071.1, on the reverse strand, counting down.
GGCAACCATGCGCAGGCGGTCGCGCTGTCGGCCCGCCTGCTCGGCATGCCGGCTGTGATCGTCATGCCCAACGACGCGCCAGCGGCCAAGCTCGCCGCCACGCGTGAGTACGGTGCCGAGGTCGTGCAGTACAACCGCTTCACCGAAGACCGCGAGGCAGTGACGCGGCAGCTCGCAGAAGAACGCGGCATGACGTTGATTCCGCCTTACGACCATCCCGATGTCATTGCCGGGCAGGGCACGGCCGTCAAGGAATTGATCGAAGACACGGCCGCCGATGGCCCGCTCGACGCGCTGTACATCTGTCTCGGCGGCGGTGGCCTGAGCAGCGGCTCCGCCTTGTCAGCACGCGCGCTGGCGCCGGGTTGCAAGGTCTACGGCGTGGAGCCGGAGACAGGTAACGATGGTCAGCAGTCGTTTCGTTCGGGGAAGATCGTCCACATCGAAACGCCCCGCACCATCGCCGACGGCGCGCAGACCCAGCACCTCGGCCAATACACCTTCGCGATCATCAAGCGGGACGTCGACGACATCTTGACCGTGAGCGATGTGCAACTGGTCGAAGCGATGCGCTTCTTCGCCGAGCGCATGAAGATGGTGGTTGAACCGACGGGGTGCCTGTCGTTCGCGGCTGCATGCGCTGCGGGTGCTGCCATCGCCGGACAGCGAGTGGGTATCTTGGTCAGCGGCGGGAATGTCGACCTGGCGCGCTATGCCGCGCTGCTGGCTGGCGACTGATCTTTAGCGCTGCGCTCTACCAAATCGCGCCAAAGCGCTCGCGCAGTTCTTCGATTTGCGCTTCATCGAGTGGTGCCGGCTTCGCGGGCCGCATCGTCCAGAGTCGCGCGGTTTCTTCCAGTTCTTCGAGCGTCGCCATCGCAGCGGCCGGCGTGTCATGCCACACGGTGGGGCCGAGCCGCTCCAGCATGACGGCACGGATCGCCGTGCCTGCAGCGTGGTAGCGCACGATGGTGTTTTCGACTGCGTCCGCGGCTTCAGTCGCGCCCGGCCGTGCGTAGCCGATCAACGGCACGCGGCCGACCTTCATCACGAAATAGGGCGTGAGTGCGGGCAGCAACTCGCGGCCTTGCGGCGCGTCGCACATGGCCCCGTCGAGCGTCAGACCGACGCAATGCGTGCTGTGCGTGTGAACGATGCAATGCGCCGGCGCCGCGGTGGCGAGGCTGGCGCCGTAGATGCGCCGATGCAGCGCGATGGTCTTGCTCGCGCGGTCGCCGCTCTGCTGCACGCCGTCTTCGTCGAGCAGCGCCAGTCGCGCCGGTTCCAGAAAACCGAGGCAGGCATCGGTCGGTGTGATCAGAAAGCCGCCTCCCTCCGAGCTATTGAATCGCACGCTGATGTTGCCCGCGGTTGCGTGCACGTAGCCACGCTCGAAGAGGCTGCGGCCGATGCGGCAGATCTCGTCGCGGGCAGTCGCTTCGTCCAGCGTCATGGCATTCCGGGTTCAAGTGAAAGCAATGAGAACGCGTGAGTGAAGAAGTCGACTGCGCCGAAGTTGCCCGACTTGAGCGCGACGTGCACGGCGCCACTCGCGGAGTGCGTGGAAGGCGCATGGCACCACGGCACACCGGGCGCGATCTGCGGACCGATGCGCAACATGGCGATATCGAGCGCCTGCACACAGGCGCCCGATGTTTCGCCGCCCGCTACCACCAGTTGCCCGACGCCGCGTTCGACCAGCCCTCGCGCTAAGGCGGCCAACGTGTGCTCGACCATTTCGCCAGCGCGTTGCACGCCCAGTTGGGCCTGCACTGCGCGCACCGCATCGGGTGCCGCGGTTGCATAGACCAGCACCGGCCCGGCTTTCAGGAGGGGCTCTGCCCAGCGCAGCGCCTCGCTCGCGACATCGACACCTTCGGCCAGGCGCAACGGGTCGATCGCAAAGGCTGCGCCGCCGCGGCCTATGAAGTCGGCCACTTGCGCGTTGGTGGCGGTCGAACAACTGCCCGACACGATGGCGCGCAGGCCGCGTGCCGGTGGCAACTCGGCCGCTTGCGGTTGTGGGGAAATGCCAAAGTTCTGCGGCAGGCCGATCGCCACGCCGGAGCCGGCGGTGAGCAGCGGCATGGCGCGAAACGCCTCGCCCATGCGCATCAAATCGTCGTTGCTGGTGGCATCGACGATGGCCATCGAAACGTCTTCACGGCGCAGTGTCTCGATGCGCGCCTTGATGGCGTCGACGCCACGCGCCACGGTGCGGTAGTCGATGAGCCCGACGCGACGCGAGGTCTGTGCTTGCAGCACGCGCACGAGATTCGAGTCGGTCATCGGCGTCAGCGGATGGTTGCGCATGCCCGACTCGTGCAGCAACTCGTCGCCGACGAAGAGGTAACCCTTGAAGACCGTCCGGCCGTTCTCCGGGAAGGCGGGGCAGGCGATGGTGAAGTCGGTGTGCAGCGCGTCCATCAACGCGTCGGTCACCGGGCCGATGTTGCCCTTGGCCGTCGAGTCGAAGGTCGAACAGTATTTAAAGTAGATCTGCTGCGCGCCTTGCGCCTGCAGCCAGGTCAATGCCGCCAGTGATTGCGACACAGCATCGGCCGCGGGCAAGGTCCGCGTCTTGAGCGCGACCACAATGGCATCGACCTCGTCGCTGAACGCCTCGTTGGGCACGCCGATGGTTTGCACCACGCGCATGCCGGCGCGCACCAGGTTGTTGGCGAGGTCGGTTGCGCCAGTGAAGTCGTCGGCGATGCAGCCGAGTGTGAGTTTGTTCATATCCGAATTAAACATCGGCACGGGCTTCTGTGTAGATGCCGTCGACCCGCAGATGCAGCACCCGATCGGCCCGCGCCGCCGCGGCGACCGAATGCGTCACCAGCACCAGCGACGCGCCGTGCTCGCGCGTTTGCGCGAAGAGCACGTCCATGACGCGGGCCGCGGTCGTCGGGTCGAGGTTGCCGGTCGGCTCGTCGGCCAGCAGCAATGCCGGCCGGTGCACCAGCGCGCGCGCGATGGCAACGCGTTGCAACTGGCCGCCCGAAAGCTGCTGCGGCAAGCGGGCGCCGAGCCCGGCAAGTCCGACCACGTCGAGCATGCGTTCGACCCGCACCGGGTCGTTGCGTCCCATCAGCATCAGCGGCAGCGCCACGTTCTGCGCCACGTCGAGATGCGGCAGCACATGAAAGGCCTGGAAAACGAAGCCGACATTCGCGCGTCGCCACAAGGCACGGGCGGTGTCGTCGAGCTTGCCGATGTCGGTGCCGTCGTGCATGACGCTGCCGGTGTCCCAGCTGTCGAGTCCGGCCATGCAGTTGAGCAGGGTCGACTTGCCGACGCCCGATTCGCCGACGATGGCGACGAACTCGCCGCTCGCCACTTCGAGCGTGACGTGCTCGAAGACCGCCGCTTCGCCGTAGTGCTTGCCGAGGTTATCGATGCGCAATGTCATGCACGTCCTGCGATCCGACCGACCTGGCGCACGATCTCGGCGACTGCGCCCGGCGCATCGCAGGCGACGATGCGGCGCTTCGGCATGCTGCGCAGCCACGTCATCTGCCGCTTGGCGAGTTGCCGCGTCGCCGCGATGCCGCGCTCACGCAACTCGGCCATCGGCCAGTCGCCGTCGAGTGCTTGCCAGGCTTGCCGATAGCCGACGCAGCGCATCGAGGGCAGGTCGGGCGTCAGGTCGCCGCGAGCGCGCAGGGTGTTGACTTCATCCATGAACCCGTCGGCAAGCATGGTGTCGAAGCGCTGCGCGATGCGGGTGTGCAGCCACGCGCGGTCTTCTGTCTCGAGTGAGAAGAGGATGCCGGTGGCGATCTTCGTGTGGTCGTCTGTCATCGAGTTTTCGTTGTCCACTTTGACTGCATGAAAGTGCGAGAGCGGCAACCCGCTGGCGTGCCAGACCTCGAGCGCGCGCTGGATGCGCTGGCTGTCGGCCGGAGCGAGTCGCGCCGCAGTGATGGGGTCGACCTCGGCGAGCTTCGCGTGCATGGCGGGCCAGCCGACGTCGGCAGCTTCGGCTGCGAGCTTCGCGCGCAGGGCGGCATCGGCCGACGGCATCGCGTCGAGGCCATCGATCAGTGCCTTGAAGTACAGCATCGTTCCGCCGACGAGCAGAGGCAGCTTGCCGCGCGCGCGGATGTCGGCGATGGCGCGCTGCGCATCCTCGACGAAGGCGGCCGCGCTGTAGCGCTCGGCAGGGTCGCGAATGTCGATCAAATGGTGAGGCACTTCCGCCCGCTCAGTCGCGCTTGGCTTGGCGGTGCCGATGTCCATGCCGCGGTAGACCAGCGCCGAATCGACGCTGACGATCTCGACCGGGCGCGTGCGTGCGATGGCCATGGCGGCGGCTGTCTTGCCGCTGGCCGTCGGCCCTGCGATGGCGATGTAGGCAATGTCGCCAGCAACCAGGTCGCCAGCAACCAGGTCGACATCAATCAGGTCGACATCAACCGCCACGCGGTTCCCCGAACTTCTGCACCAGGGTCCAGGCGATGGCTGCGATGCAGGCGCACCAAAACCACATGCCGTAAGCCAGCGGCCGCACGGTGCCGTCCATGTGCGTGCCGAGCCAGCCGCCTATAAAGAAGGCGGCAAGCATCATTACGAAGCCGTTGAGTGCCGACGCGGCGCCGGCCGCTTGCGGAAAGGGCCCGACGGCACCCGTCTGGCCACATGGTTGATGGATGCCGTGGCCGAGCATCACCAGTGTCAGCGGCAGCACGATGGCAAAGGTGGACTGCACACCGCCGAGGGCGAGCGCGCCCATGACTGTGCCGCCGGTCAGCGTGAGCACGCCGCCCCTCGCAATGCAGCCGCGCAGGCCATAGCGGGTCAGCCAACGGCGGCACAAAAAGGTGCCGGCGATGTAGGCCAGCGAGTTCCAGAGCATCACCAGCCCGTACTGCGTCTTCGTCAGGCCGAGCACTTGGATGAAGACGAACGACGACGAGGCCAGGAAAGTGAAGAGCACGGCATAGGCCGCGGTCGTCAGCGCGGTGAAAGACAGGAAGGTCGGGTTGCGCACGACGGTCGACCAGGTACTGACGAGCGTGGCTGGCCGCAGTGCATCGGGGTTGCGCCGGGTCAGCGTTTCGTTGAAGCGCAGTGCGATCAGTGCCAGCGTCGCAGCGCCGAACAACGCGGGTAAAAGCAGTGCGAAGCGCCAGCCGAAACCGTCGGACACCACGCCGCCGACCGGCGCGCACAGGCAGGCGATGATGCCCAGGCCGGTGAGCGCGCGCGACATCACGCGGGCACCTTCTGCCGGCGGATAGAGATCGCGCACGATGGCGCGCGCCGACATAACCGCGGCACCCATCGCTGCGCCCTGCACGGTGCGCCAGACGATCAGCAGCAGCATCGACGGCGCCAGCATCGCGCCGATGGCGGCGAGGACGTAGGCCGCCAGACCCCACAGCAATACTGGCCGCCTGCCGAAGCGGTCCGACAGCGGGCCGAGCACCAGTTGCGAGCAGCCGAACGCCAGCAGCAGGGCGCTCAAGGTGAGTTGCGCGTGCTTCATCTGCGCGCCGAAACCGGTGGTCAGCGCAGGGAGGGCCGGGAGATAGAGATCGGTGGTGACCGGCTGAATGCCGAGGAGGAAGGCCAGCGTGACGACGGCCAGCGCGGGCGACATCGGCAACGAAGCCGCGCTTTTCATCGCTGGAGCTTCGACAGCCTTCGCGGGTTTTGAATCGGCCGGAACGGCGGTGGACTGCATTGGTCCGAGGGTAACAAACGCGCCACTTCGGCGCTGTTTGAGGTCAAGCTTTCGCTTGAGCGCCGCGCGTCAGCTCTGCGGCGCGTGCAGGCTCGCCATCGTCACCGGCGGCTTCATGCGAAACAACTGCGCCAGCGCCGCGCGGTATTGCGCCTCGCCGATCGAGTCGGTGTCGTGGTGCGAGCCGCCTTTGACCAGCACGAACATCTTCGGCACCGTGGCCGCGTCGTAGAGCTTGCGGCCGAGCGTCGGGTTGATGAGGTTGTCGGCCGAGCCGTGGACCACCAGCAGCGGCGCACCGATGTTCTTCACGCTGTCGATCGCGTCGAAGCGCTGCGTGATGAAAGGGCCGAACGGCAGCCAGCCCCACTTGAAGCTGCTCGCAACGTCGGCGATCGAGGTGAAGGTGCTCTCCACGATGACGCCGCTCTCGTCGTTGACGTGTGCGGCCAGGTCGATGCCGATGGCGCCGCCGAGCGAGTGACCGAAGATGTAGCGACGCTGTTGCGGGTGCGCCGCGGCCAGCCACTCCCAGGCGGCGCGGGCGTCTTCCCGCGCTGTTTCTTCCGACGGCAGGCCGGCCGAACTCTTGCCGAAGCCACGGTAGTCAATGGCCAGCACCGAAAAACCCAGTTCGTGCATGCGACGGATGCGCGGCGCCGAGCCGGCGACGTTGTAGCGGGCGCCGTGCAAAAAGAGCAAGACGGGCGTGTCGACCGATTCGGGCGCGCCGCCCAGCCAGAGTCCATGCAGGCGGGCAGGCTCGGAGGTGATGTTCGGTTTGAAGTCGATCCAGACGTCTGTCATGCCTTCGCTCATGGCGGCGCTGTTGCCCCAACTGCGGTCGCTGGGCTGAAAAATCCATTCGCGCTGACGCTCATCGAGCGTCGCGCACCCGCCTGCCAACAGGGCGAACAGGGTGATGACGGCAGCAAAAAGAGACCAACGCTTCATGGGGTCGTTAGCAGACTGGCCTCGGGGGCCAAAAGTTCAACGAAAGGTTGCACGGGGGAAGCCATGCAACGCCCGTGCCCGCCTTTCGGATGACGCTGGAAAACCCTGAGAAACCAGCAGGAACTCGTCGGAAAGGGTCAGCGACCGCGCAGAAATAGCCCGTCGAGTTCGCGCACAGAGAGCTGCCGCCACGTCGGGCGGCCGTGGTTGCACTGATCGGAACGCTCGGTCGCTTCCATTTGACGTAACAAGGCGTTCATTTCATCGATCGTCAGCTTGCGGTTGGCGCGCACCGCGCCGTGGCACGCCATGGTCGACAAAAGCTCGTTTTGGGCGCGTTGCACCACCGTGCTGGCGTCGTGCTGCGCCAGTTCGGCCAGCACGCTGCGCGCCAGTTCGACCGGATCGCCATCGGCCAAGGTGCCCGGCACGGCGCGAACCGCCAGCGTGCGCGGCGAAAACGGCGTGATTTCAAGCCCCAGCGTCGGCAATATCGCGGCACAGGCCTCGGCCGTCGCGACTTCTTGCGGCGTGGCGGCAAAAGTCGCCGGAATCAGCAGTGGCTGGCTGGTGATCGCTGCGCCGTCGAGCTGCGTCTTGAGCCGCTCATAGACGATGCGCTCGTGCGCCGCATGCATGTCCACGATGACCAAGCCTTGCCGGTTCTCGGCCAGGATGTAAATGCCCTGAAGTTGGGCGAGGGCGCGGCCGAGCGGCCAGGCCTCGTCGGTGGAGGCGGCGCCGATCATCGGGACGGCGCTCGCAGAAGTGCTCGCCGAAGCATCTGCGGTGCGATCCGGCGATGACGATTGCAGCCAGGGCGCAATTGCAGAATAAGAGTCTTCGGCCGGCGCTGGCTGGGCTGCGCTTTGCGGCCACATCGCGAAGGCGTCGCCGGCGCCCCGTTCCGCGGCGAAGTGCATGCCCGATTGCGCCCATTGCGCCGGGGCGGCCGGTGCAACCTGCCGGAAAAACGGGGCATTCACCGTCGTTGCCGCCTCACCCGCACGCGGTGCGGCCAGCGCATTCTCGATGGCGTGGCGCACCGCCTGGTGCACTTCCCGCCCATCCCTGAATCGCACTTCGATCTTCGTCGGATGCACATTGACGTCGACCCGCGACGGATCGATCTGCAGGTACAGCGCATACACCGGCTGGCGCTGGCCGTGAAGCACGTCTTCGTAGGCACTGCGCACGGCGTGTGCGAGCACCTTGTCTCGTACGAAGCGGCCGTTGACGTAGAAGAATTGCTGGTCGCCACGGGACCGCGCCGCATCGGGAATGCCCGCACGGCCCGCCACGTGCACAACGCCGCCCGTGTGATCGACCGCCACGCTGCGGGCCACGAAGTCATCGCTCAGCGCATCGCCCAGTCGCTGCTCCCGGCTGGTGGCGGCGCGCCACTGTTCGACCAGCCTGCCGTCGTGCCAGACCGCGAAGCCGACATCGGGCCGCGCAAGGGCATGGCGCCGCACGGCCTCGACGCAGTGCGCAAGCTCGGTGGCATCGGTCTTCAGAAATTTGCGACGCGCCGGCGTGGCGAAGAACAGCTCGCGCACCTCCAGCGTGGTGCCGATTGCGCGCGCCACCGGTCGCAGTTCGCCGGTGCGGCCGTCGAGTGCCCAGGCGCTGGTGCCATCGGCATCGCGCGACTGGATCGTCATGTCGGCGATCGCGTTGATGGCCGCCAGCGCCTCGCCGCGAAAGCCCATCGTGCCGACGGTTTCGAGATCGCCCAGGCTCGCAATCTTGCTGGTGGCGTGGCGTCGCAGAGCCACCGTCAGTTCATCGCGCGGAATGCCCTGGCCATCATCTTCGACGGCGATCAAGCGCACGCCGCCGGCGGACAGGCGCACGGTGATTTGCGTCGCGCCGGCGTCGAGCGCGTTGTCCAGCAACTCGCGTACCACCGAGGCGGGCCGCTCCACCACTTCACCGGCGGCGATCTGGCTGATCAGCTCGTCGGGGAGTTCGCGGATGGGACGGCGGGGGGCCGAAATGATGGGGAGGGCGCTCACGTCAACATTCTAGGAGCGCCCCTCGGCCGGCCTTCGCCGACCTTGTGCTCAGGCGACGTCTTTCCAGTCAGGCATCAACGCGTTCGATGGCAGCGTTTCGTCGAGTAGCTTGCGCGCCGTCTCGATACCTGCCACCGGCAGCAGTTTGGGGTCGAGCAAACCGACCTGCACCAGCACGCTGGCCTGGTCCCAGTAAATGTGCTCGTGATAGAGCTTGTTGCCGCGGAACTTGATGACCGCGAGCAGCGGCACTTCGACCCGCTTGCCGGTCGGTGCGACGCCGGGAAGCATCCACGGGATCTCCGTGGTGTGGGTGAAAGTGAACAGCATTTCGTCCACCACCTGCGTGGCGCCGACGGTGCGGGAGATCGGTGTCAGCGCCGTGTCGGGTGGGTTGCTGTTGACGAAGTGGTCGCTGTAAAAATGATGCAGCTGCTTGTAGCCCACGCCGCCCGTCATGGTCGGGATGTGGTTCACGTAAGGCTCGGCAACCATCGTACTCATCGTGTCGTCGACGTTGCGGGTGCCGAACTCGTATTCGCAATGCTTGTCCCACAGCGCCGACAAATCGTAGTGCGGGCCCATCGCGGCCTTGAGCGCGCCGATGGTGCGTTCATGCGCCATCAGCGCCGACGCCTTGTCGTAGTGCTCGCCGCCAAGCCGCGCGAACGCGTGGTCCATGCCGGGATAGACATGCAGCGCTATGTTGGGGCGTCCCTTGAGCGTCTGCACGATCTTGTCGCGCGCTTCGGGCGGGCAAAACTTGTCGAGCTCGGCGATGTGCAGCACCAGCGGCGATTTGATGCTGTCAGCCTCGCCGAGCGCGGCGTCGATGCCCACGCCGTAGTAGCCCACGGCCACGTCGGCATCGGTGCGGCAGGCTGCCAGATAGGCCAGTTTGCCGCCGAGGCAGAACCCCAGCACGCCGACCTTGCCGGTCACCTCGGCGCGGGCGCGCAGGGTGGTGATGGCGGTCTGGATGTCTTGCATGCCCTTGGCTTCGTCGAATCCCTGAAAGTAGCCGAAGGCGCGCTGCCAGTCGGCTTCGGTGTAGCCCAACTCGACGTTGGGTTCCTGGCGCCAGAAGATGTCGGGCACCAGCACCACGTAGCCTTCTTCTGCGTAGTCGTCGGCAACGTCTCGCATGGTGCTGTTGATGCCGAAGATCTCTTGAGCGAGCACCAGGCCGGGGCCACTGCCACCGGCGGGCAACGCCAGATAGCCACGAAAACTGCCACTGCCGTCGCCGGCTTTCATGTCGATGTATTGACCTGCCATTTGATTCTCCGTAGGGGTGTGAACGAGCTCTGGTTTGAAGCTTTACGCACAGATAGTTTAGGCGTAAAGTAGTTTGGTGGCGCGAAAGCTGCTTGTAGATTGTCCATCGATCAACACGATTTCAAAAGAATATGAAACGAGGCATTCCGAGCTTGCGCGGGCAGGACCATACGGGCATCACCGTACCCGACCTGCAGGCCGCTATCGACTTTTTCGTCGACGTCATCGGCTGCGAACTGGCGACGACTTTCGGTCCGTTTCGGGACGACACCGGCAGCTTCATGGCCGACACGCTCAACGTGCACCCGCGCGCCGTGGTCGAGCAAATCGCTTTGCTGCGTTGCGGCATGGGCTCGAACATCGAGCTGTTCCAGTACAACGCCCCCGACCAGCGGCAAGACCTGCCGAAGAACAGCGACATCGGCGGCCACCACATCGCCTTCTATGTCGACGACATCGACGCTGCTGTCGCCTACCTGAAGGAGCGCGGCGTGCGCGTGCTGGCCGGGCCACTCGCGGTGACCGAAGGACCGGCTGCCGGCCAGACCATCAACTATTTCTTGGCGCCGTGGGGCTTGCAGCTCGAGCTGATCAGCTACCCCAAAGGCATGGCCTACGAAGCCACTTCGCCGACCGTGCTGTGGTCGCCGAAATCGCCCGCCCAATAGTTTCATTTCAGTTTTAGCCTCTCGCCCCTCGCTTCTCGTCTCACCTCTCGTCTCACTTCTACTACCGGGGAATCTCATGTCCGAATTCGATCGCCGCCGTTTTCTGCAGGCTGGAGGCAGTGCCGCGCTTGCAGCGGGCTCATTGAGCGGGCTGTTGCTGACATCCGCCGAAGCCCAGCAAGCGGACACGCTCACCATTGCCTACAACGTGGGCTTGCCCAGCTGGGATCCGACCACCGGTCCGTCGGCCGTCAACCCGTCGATTCAGGGCATCTGGAAGTCGGTGTTCGACCAGTACATCGATCAGGCCGCAGACCTTTCTTTCAAGCCCGGCCTCATCAGCAAATGGGGCTGGAACGCCGACAAGACCAAGATCGAAATCGAATTGCGCCAGGGCGCGCTGTGGCACGACGGCACCCCCGTTACCGCCGCCGACGTGGTCTGGAACCTGAAGCGCGCAGGCGACCCCAAGTCGGGCAATCCGGTTGCCGGGATCATCTGGTCGAGCGTCGACAACTTCCAGATCACCGGCAACAAGATCACCGCCGACGTCAAGCAATACGTCGCCGACTATTTCAAGTGGATGGCCTTCTTGACGGGCTTCATGATCCCGCAGGCTTACTACGAGAAGGCCGGCGCCGCCGGCTTCGAAAAGAAGCCCATCGGCTCGGGCCCCTACATGATCGAGGAGTTCGTGCAGGGCTCGTTCGTCAAGCTCAAGGCTTTCGACAAGTACTGGGGCGCCAAGCCCGCGTTCAAGAACGTGACGATCAAGTTCGTGACCGACCCGAGCGCGCGCGTGGCCGAAATCGAAACCGGAAAATCAGATATCACGCTGGGTGTCCCGTTCGAAGAGTTCGACCGCCTGAAGGCGCTGCCGCACCTCACCGGCGTGAGCTCGCCCATCACCGACATCGCAATGCTCTTCATCACCGACGTCGAGCCGATGCTCGACGAGAACGTGCGCAAGGCGGCGGTGTTCGCGGTCGACAAGCAGGCCATCGTGAAGCGGCTGCTGCGTGGATACGGCGTGGTCATCGACACTTTGCAGGCGCCGCAGTACGCCGCCTTCGATGCGACCACCAAGGTCAAGTACGACCCCGAACTGGCCAAGAGCCTGCTGGCCAAATCGGGCTACAGCGTGGCCAAGCCGGTCAAGTTCAAGATCCAGACGACGCGCGGCTATCTGCCAAAGGACTACGAAACGGTGCAGGCCATCGTCGGCATGTGGCGCAAGGTCGGCATCGAGGCCGAGATCGAGGTTTACGAAATCGCCAAGCATTTCGAGCTGCGCCTGAGCCACAAGCTGGCGCCGATGGCCTTCTACAACTGGGGTGACGCCATCGGCGACCCCAATGATTCGACCGGCTTCGCCATGTTCGGCCCGAGCCCGCACTCCGGCTGGAAGTCCAAGGAAGTCGACGCCATGATCGGCCCGCTGTGGGGCGAGAAGGATGAAGCCAAGCGCATCGCCGGCTGGAAGAAGGTCGACAAGTACATCGCCGATAACGCGCTCGTGTTGCCGCTCTACCAGCAGGTGCAGACCATTCTCTTCAAGAAGACGCTGGCAGTGAGGCCGCATATGGCGGGTTACCTGCTCGCGCAGTCGGTCGGCAAGGCAGCCAAGGCTTGACGGCATGCCGCTGAAGCGCCTGTTGTGGGCGCTGCCCACGCTCTTGGGCGTGCTGGTGGTGGTGTTCGTGTTGCTTCGGGTGGCGCCGGGCGACCCGATCGCGATGATGATCGGTCCGGGTGCGACGCCCGACGACATCCTCGCCCTGCGTGCGCTGTACGGCTTCGACAAGAGCCTGTCGGCGCAGTTCTTCATCTACCTCGGCCAGGCGGCCCTCGGCCACTTCGGCCAGTCGATCACGCTCAAGCAGGACGTGCTCGATCTGGTGATGGTGCACCTGCCGCTGACGCTCGAGTTGTCGGCGCTCGCGCTCGGCATCGCCGTGTTGCTCGGCGGTGCGGCGGCATTGGCGGCGGTGTCGTTTCGCGGTAGCTTGCTGGAGCGCGGCATCGACGTCGCGACGGGGTTCATCACCGCCATCCCTGACTTTTTATGGGGCCTGGCCGGCATTCTTTTTCTGGGCGTGCTGCTGCCGGTGCTACCCGTCTTCGGCTTGCTCGATTCAAGCCTGCGCTTCGATTCGGTGACCGGCTTCGTATTGCTCGAGAGTCTGGTGCGCGGACGCTTCGATGTATTGGGCTCTGCCCTGTATCACATGCTGTGGCCGGCGCTGTCGTTGGCCTTGCCGCTGGCCGCGATGATCGCGCGCGTGCTGAAAGCGTCGCTGCTCGAAGTGCTGGCGCAAGACTACATCCTGGTCGCGCAGGTCAAGGGCTTCAGCCCGTGGCAAGTGCTGTGGCGCGAGGCGCTGCGCAATGCGCTGGGCCCGGCGCTGACGCTCACAGGCGTGCAGTTCACCTTTCTCATCGGCGGTACGGTGCTCATCGAGCGGCTCTTTGGCTTGCCCGGCCTCGGCAACATGGCGATCGATGCCGTCATCAACCGCGATTTGCCCTTGATCCAGGGCATCGTGCTCACCTTCGCGGTGCTGTTCATCGCCGTCAATCTGGCGGTCGACGTACTCAACACCCGCATCAACCCCAAGCTGCGCACATGAGCTTGCACGTAGCGATGCCTCATTTTCAAAAGCGCGTGTGGGTCGGCGCGAGTCTGCTCCTGCTGATGCTGGTGTGCGCCGTGTTCGCCCACTGGATCGCACCGCACGATCCCTTGGAGCAAGACCTGATGGCGTCGAGCCTGCCGCCCGCGTGGAGCGCCGACGGTGATGCGGCGCACTGGTTCGGAACCGACAGTCTCGGGCGCGATATCTTGTCGCGGCTCATCTACGGCGCGCGGCCGGCCATGACGGTGGCGCTGGCCGGCGCCACGCTGGCGGCGCTCATCGGCACGGTGCTCGGGCTTTGGGCGGGCTTCTACGGCGGCGTGATCGACACGGTGGTGTCACGGCTGGTCGATGTCTGGATGTCGTTCCCGGCGGTGCTGCTGTCGATCGTGCTGGTGGCCGTCATCGGTACCGGGCTGACCTCCGTGGTGCTGGCGATCGCCATCATCGACTGGACGCGTTTTTGCCGCGTCGTGCGGGCCGAGGCGCAAGTGCAGGCCAGCCTCGACTACGTGACCTCGGCGCGCACCATCGGCCAGTCGCGCGCGTCTGCGTTGTGGCGCGAAGTGCTGCCTAACGTGGTGCCCTTGCTGCTCACGCTGTTCACGCTGGAGATGGGCATCGCGGTGGTCATCGAGGCCATCCTGTCGTTCGTCGGGCTCTCGGTGTCGAGCGATATGCCGACCTGGGGCGGACTGGTGCAGGAAGGTCGCCTGTACGTCAACCAGACGCCATGGCTGCTCGGCCTGCCGATCGGCGCCATCGCGGTGACGGTGCTGGCGTGCAATGCGCTGGGCGATGGATTGCGCGAATCGCTCGATCCCCTGCTGTCTAAATAAGAACGACAAGCGACATGGCCGCCTGCCTCGAAATCGACAGTCTTCATCTGACATTGCGCGCAGGCCGCAAGCGCGCGGCGCGCCTGATCCTGCGGGGCATCGACCTGCACATCGCGGCGGGTGAGGTGCATGCGCTGGTCGGCGAATCGGGCGCTGGCAAGAGCATGGTCGGGCGCACCGTGCTCGGCATCACGCCACCGGGTATCGAGGTGGTGGCCGGCAGCGTGCGCTTCCAGGGGCTCGACTGGCTGGGGCTGACGGCAGCGCAACGCCGCGTCCATCTGGGCCGCGACATCGCGTTGATTCCGCAAGACCCGCTGACCGCGTTGAATCCCGGTCACACCATCGGTACGCAGATCAACGACGTGCTGCGACTGCACCTCGGTCTCGATGACAAGCAGGCGACGGCGCGCGCCATCGAACTGCTCGACTCCGTGCAGGTGCGCTCGCCGGCCACGGTCGTGCGGCAGTACCCGCACGAGTTGTCCGGTGGCATGCGGCAACGCGTGCTGATCGCTATCGCGTTCTCGTGCAAGCCGAAGCTCATCATTGCCGACGAGCCGACCACCGCCCTCGACGTCACGGTGCAGCGCGAGGTGTTGCGTCTGCTGCGCGACCTGCAGCGCGACGAAGGCGCTGCCGTTCTTTTCATCACGCACAACCTCGGGCTGGTTGCCAAGCTGTGCGACTCGGTCAGCGTGATCCATTCGGGTCGCATCGTCGAATGCGGCGATGTACGCAGCATCATCGAGACCCCGCGCACGCCCTACACGCGCTCGCTGTTCGCGGCGACGCCGCGCTACGACCGGCCGGCAGACACGTTGAAGCCGATCGCCGAAGAGGTGACGGATACGCTCTGGGCCTCGGCGCACAGCTATGACCAGAGCTGGTTCGCGGCGCGCGACACAGCGAATCCGGCAGCCCGTCGCGCGGAGACGCCACATGTCTGAGCCACTGCTCGATGTTCGCGGGCTGAGCTTGTCGTTACCCGACCGGTCGAGCCGTCGCGCGTTCGGCAAGCCGCCGCTTCGGCAGATTCTTCACGACATCGACTTGCAGGTGGCGCCCGGCGAATGCGTAGCGCTGGTCGGCGAGTCCGGTTCGGGCAAGACGACGTTGGCACGCACGGTGCTGCGACTCTATGAACCTCAGCAAGGTGACATCGTTTTTGCAGGCCGAGAGACAACGCACATGAGCGAGCTCGAGTTGCGACCGCTGCGCGCGCGCATGCAGATGATCTTTCAGGACCCACTCTCGGCGCTGAATCCGCGACGGCGCGTCGGCGAGATCGTAGTGCAGCCTTTGTTGAGTTATGGCCGCCTCGGCGCAGCGCCGACGGCGGCGGCACTGAAAGAAAAGGCGCGCGCATTGCTGCAACAGGTGAGCTTGCCGCCGGAGTTCGCGACGCGCTTTCCGCATGAGTTGTCGGGCGGGCAGCGTCAGCGGGTCGGCATTGCACGCGCCATTGCGCTGGAGCCCGATCTGATCGTCGCCGACGAGATCGTTTCGGGCCTCGACGTGTCGACGCAAGCCCGCATCCTGTTGCTGCTGCGTGAGTTGCGCACGCGACTCGGCATGGGCATGATCTTCGTCACCCATGATCTCTCCGTGGTGCGAGTGCTGTGCGATCGCGTGGTCGTGATGCGCGAAGGCCGCATCGTCGAAGAAGGACCGACGGCCGACGTTTTTGCGAACCCTCAGCATCCGTACACGCAAGCACTGCTCGAAGCGATTCCGCTGCCGGAAATCGATGCGAGCTGGCTGGCTCGCACCGAATTCGTCGTCAATTAACCAAAGGAACCGTCCATGGATCTGCATCAAGCAACCGCCCTCGTCACAGGCGCCAACCGGGGCCTCGGCCGCGAACTCGTTCAAAAGCTGCTGGCGGCCGGTGCACCCAAGGTCTATGCCGCGGCGCGCGACACGGGCGCGCTCGCCGACCTCGTGGCGGCGCATCCCGGCAAGCTGGAAGTGATAACCCTCGACATCACCAATGCCGAGCAAGTCGAGGCGGTGCGGGCGCACTGCGGCGACGTGAACTTGCTCATCAACAACGCAGGGGTCAACCGCGGGCAGGGGTTGATCGCGGCCCAATCGCTCGACCATGCGCAGGCCGAGATGGCGACCAACTACTTCGGCACGCTCGCGATGTGCCGCGCCTTCGCGCCGCAGCTGGCGAAGGGCGGCGCCATCGTCAACGTGCTGTCGATCCTGGCGAAGGTGACTCTGCCGGCGATGGGTTCGTTGTGCGCCTCCAAGGCCGCGGGGCTGCGCATGACCGAAGGCGTACGCGCGGAACTCGCGGCGCAAGGCACGCATGTGATGGCGGTGATGACCGGCCCAGTCGATACCGACATGAGCCGCGATTTTCAGGGGCCAAAATCGTCTACGGCCGAGGTTGCGAACGAGGTGATCGAAGGCCTTCGTCGTGGTGACGAGGAGGTCCATCACGGCGACATGGCCGCTTGGATCAACGGCGTCATCGGAGCCGACCCAAAAAGCATCGAGCGCGAACTCGCCAAGTACCTCCCGGCCTGAATTTGCTGCCCGTTAGGCGGGCGCCGCGGCGCGCAACGGATAATCGGCCGCCATGGAATTCATCAGCTACCTCGTCGACTTCGTTCTGCATGTCGACAAGCACCTCGAGACCTTCGTCGTCGCCTACGGGCCGTGGGTGTACGCATTGCTCTTCGTCATCGTGTTCGTGGAGACTGGCGCGGTAGTCATGCCGTTTTTGCCAGGCGATTCATTGCTGTTCATCGTCGGCGCGTTGTGTGGCATCGGCTTGATGAGCTATCCCCTGGCGTGCGGGGTGCTGGTCGCTGCGGCCATTCTTGGCGACCAGTGCAATTTCAGCATCGGGCGCTACATCGGTCCCAAGGTTTTTCAGTGGGAGAGTTCACGCTTCTTCAACCGCAAAGCCTTCGACCAGGCGCACGGTTTTTATGAGCGGTACGGTGGCATCACGATCATCCTTGCGCGCTTCATGCCGTTCATTCGCACTTTTGCGCCCTTCGTTGCAGGCGTGGCTGCAATGAAGCGAGGAAGTTTCACCATGTTCAACGTCGTCGGCGCGCTGATCTGGGTGCTCAGCATCACCACGGCGGGTTACTTTTTTGGCAACTTGCCGTGGGTGCGTGAACATCTCGACAAGATCATCTGGGCCTTGATCTTCGTGCCGGGACTGCTGGCGATCTTCGGCGCGTGGCGCGCCGGCCGTGCAGAGAAGGCGCGGGCCGCTGGTGCTCAGGCCGAGGCCTGAGCGGGCCGTGCAGC
>NZ_JASJXG010000070.1:0-18491 GCF_035018765.1 Variovorax sp. RTB1 | reverse complement strand
GCACTGCTGGAAACCGCAGGGCTGACGTGAACGATCGCCGTTGGGGCGACGTCAAGATGCCGTGACGGGACGCTTACTTCATGTGGACACAATGCCATCTGCACCTCCTGGCTTCAAGATGACTTGGCCGGCTGCTGCCGGACAGGCAGGCGATCTAGGCAAGCCAGGCGTGTCCCATGCCGTTGAAAGGCCGTTCGCGGTGGGCCCCTGGATACGGCCACTGGTCTCAATGGCGGCGTTAAGCGCCCGATTCCCGGGCGTCGGACAGTGCCTGTCGTGCCGGATGGACCAGCCCACTGGCCGCCCCCGGCAGCCGCTCGTGATGCAGCAGCCGGCCCATTTCTGTTTTCACAACTGCGTAGCACTCGCAGGTGCGTGCCGCCAAGCCTGCCCGGTCCAGCACAGAGATATGACCACGACGGTAACGGATGTGGCCGTCCTGCTGTAGCCGGCCCGCCGCCTCTGTGATGCCTTCGCGGCGAACACCGAGCATCGAGCCGATGAGTTCCTGTGTCATCACCAGCTGGCCCGATGGGATACGGTCAAGGGTCATAAGGAGCCATCGGCACAGCTGCTGCTCCACCGAGTGGAACCGGTTGCAGGCAGCAGTTTGGGTGGTTTGCGTGATCAAGGCCTGCACGTAGCGCAGCAGGAGCCGGCGCAGTTTCGCGCTCTTCCCAAAAACTTGTTGCAGGCGGGCGCGCTCCAGCCTGAAGGCCCGGCCGGCCGTCTGGACTACGGCGCTGCCAGGCAGCATTCCTCCGCCCATGAACAGGCTGATCCCGACCACGCCTTCGCGTCCCACGCCAGATGTTTCCGATGACGCGCCCGATGCGGTGGCGTACTGGAGGGAAATGATGGACGTGCCAGGAAAATAGGCGTGCTGTAGAGATGTGCCGGGCCCATACAGATGGTCGCCAAGTCGCAAGGTGACCGGTTCCAGAAAGGCGGCAATGGCCGAAAAATCTTCCAGGGGTAGCGCGTCGAGCAGGAGGTTTTCTCGAGGGTCTTGGAACATGGCCATGTATTTACGCGCCGATGCCTGCGGCGTATCCCTGTTCGGCAAATTCAATGCCGATGCCGCGGTAGCCGATGAACAGGCTTGCCTGGTTGAAAATGGGTTCTCCGCTCACGCGAAAGTACTGTTGGACCCCGTCGGGGCCGGTCCGGGTGAACACGAAGTCCAGAAAAGGCTGTCTGGCCGCGATGAGTTGCTGCAGTGCCTGCCGTTGTGTTTCGTCCCATCCCGTGGAGCGACCTGGATTTGCGCATGGGTCACGCACGAGCGCATGGTCGAAGTTCAGGCCCAGCATCTCCATCGCGGAGCCCTGCACATTCAGCAGGTTTCCTTCGGCATCCTGTTCCCAGTGCCAGTCCGATGCCAGTTCGGTCAGGCGGCGGTAACGGGCCTCGCTGTCGCGAAGCTCTGCGGTGCGCTCCTTCACCGTCTGTTCGAGCAATTCGTTGTAACGTGCAAGTTCCCGATAGAGAAGGCGAACTTCGAGCATGTTGTGAATGCGCGTGCGCACCTCGATGAGATCGAACGGTTTACTGATGAAGTCCTTGGCACCTGCCTGGAGTGCGCGAAGCTTGTGGCCAGGCTGCGCTGTGAGCACGATCACGGGCAGGTAGGCATCCGACTCCACGGTCTTGAGCCTTTCCATGACCTCGAAACCGTCCATGACGGGCATCTGCAAGTCGAGCAGAATCAAGTCGAAGGCGTTCTTGCGATGCAGCGGTTCGACTTCCTGCGGCAACGTCGTGACCACTACCTGTGTGTAGCCTGCCTCGGCAAGAAATCTCACCAGCAGTTGCACGTTGGCGGGCTCGTCGTCGACGATGAGGATGCGGGCTTCGAGAATGTCAGGAACGTTGAGCATCATTGGATCTCCTTGGCCACTTAGGAGAGGGAGTGTCTCTCGCTTGCGTTTATCGCTGAGTCCAGCGTGACCATAAACGCCTGGACCCTGAGCGGCTTGGTGAGGTAGGCGAAAAAGCCGGCTTGGAGCCCCTTCTCGATATCTCTCGCCATCGCGTTGGCGCTGAGGGCGACGACCGGCGTGTGCGCGGTCAGTGGATCCTCCGACAGCCGCTCCAGCGCTGTAAATCCGCTCATGCCTGGAAGATTGATGTCCATGAGGATCACATCGGGCCGCGCGAGGCGCGCGAGCTCGACTCCGTGTTCCGCGCTGCGGGCGCTCAGGAGTCGAATGTCGGGGCGACGTTCGACCAGCTTTTCGATTAGCAGGAGGTTTGCAGGATTGTCCTCCACGCAAAGAAGCGTGCGGAGCGGAATGCACGAGGCCAGTGCAGTGGGTGACGCGTCAGCAAAATCGCCGTCGTCCGGCGCAAGGGCTGTAGCACTTGCTTCCCCCAGCTCTATCCAGAAAGTGCTTCCCACGCCGACGGTGCTGTCCGCACCAATGGCGCCGTCCATCAATTCCACCAGGCGCTTGCTCACCACCAGGCCAATGCCGGTTCCCTCCTCGCTGCCGATCTCCTGTCCCAGCCGGTTGAACGGCTGAAAGAGCTGGGACAGTTTCTCGGGCGGCAACCCCCTGCCCGTGTCCTGGAAGCTGATGCGGATGCGGCCTGCCTCTGCAGCGTGGTAGGCGATGTCCACGCGGCCATTAGGCCGGTTGTACTTGATGGCGTTGGACAGCAGGTTGACGATGACCTGTTTGAGGCGTGTCCTGTCCGCCTTGACAAATTGTGGGAACTCGGTCTCAGGAAACTGCAGCACGATGCTGCGCTTGGCAGCTTGCGGCTCGATCATGGCATGACAGTCGCTGAGCACATCGGAGAGCGCCATCGATTCGGGCGAAAGTGACAGCTTGCCGGATTCGATCAGTGAAAGGTCGAGGATCTCGTTGATCAACTGCAGCAGGTACCAGCCCGCCTGAAGAATCTGGTCAATGCTTTCCTTCTGCGAGACCGTGGGTGGCGGTGAGCCCGAATCCATCAGCTGCGCAAAGCCAAGGATCGCATTGAGCGGTGAGCGCAGTTCGTGGCTCATGCTGGACAAGAAATCCGATTTGGCAAGGTTGGCCTTCTCGGCCGCAGATTTGGCGCTTTCTAGTTTGATGTTGATTTCAAGCAGCGCCTCTTCGGCACGCTTGCGGGTGGTGATGTCCTGCACGATGCCGGACATACGAAGGCACTGTCCGTCCTCGTTACGCTGATGCATCCCGGTGCCCAAGATCCAGCGTATTTCGCCATCGACCCGACGAATGCGGCAGTCGAAACGCCACTCGGTCCGATGCTCGATAGCGTCGCGAAAACGCCTGTTTACATCAGCCCGGTCTTCTGGCAGCACATGGTCGAGGAACACTTCATAGCTCCAGCGCGGCACTAACGTGTCATACCCGAAGATGCGATCGTGCTCCAGCGTCTGGCGTGCTGAGAGGTCGACAAGATCGAGGTCCCAGCCGCCGGTATGGCTCATCTCCAGCGCAAAGTTAAGGCGCGATTCGCTGTCGTGCAGGGCTTTCTTGGCCTGCTGGCGCGCCGTGTTGTCGCTGCCGATCAGGAGATATCCGATGATGACATCGCGCGCATCGCGCAGGGCTGTGACGGAAACCACGGCGGGAAAGCGGCTTCCATCCTTGCGCACGTAGGTCAGCTCGTAGATGTCCTCGATGCCACGCGAAGCCTTGTAGACGAGCGCCTCGAAGCCTGGAGCGATTGGTGCGGACAGTTCCAGGCTGAGCGCCTTTGCCCGGGCAATCACCTCCCTCGGGTCCGAAATGTCGGCGGGGGTGATTTTGTTCACCACATCGCAGGCAAGGTAGCCCAACATTCGCTCGGCACCCACGTTGAAGATCTGGATGACACCCTTAGCGTCGGTGGCGATCTTCGAGAACATCACGCTGTTGAAAATGGCGGCTTGCAACGCATTGGCCTGGAGCAGAGCGTCGGCGCGCTGCGTTTCAGGGGCGACCCCGTGTCCGACGGATGCAAGTGAAGCGTACGGGTTGTGGTTGGAATCGCCGTGCATAAGGTTTTCTTTGGGGTGCGCCCCCGATCAGAGCGCCATAGCGCGCTAAGGATACTGATTGCTGCGGCGTTGTCGGTGCGTTGAGCAACATAGCGTGGCGCTAGGATGTGCAAGCGCTCCGGTGCGGGAGCACTGCGTGCGGTGGCAGACGGTCAGTGTCGCCGCTTTCGCTGAAACTCCATGCTTACTTCATCACGGCGTGGCAGCTACCGCCCGCAAGCCTCAATGACCCCTCGAAGCGCCGCCAATGCGATTCTGCTGCTTTGCACCACTATGTTTTTTGCGCTTTCTGCAGCCGGTGGGCAGGAAGCGGCAGACAGCCCGTCCGGATTGCAGGCGGCATACCAGCAGCGAGTGGTGCAGCGTCTTGAGCTGCCGCCGGACGAATTGGCCCGCTATGCGGCACTTACCCGCTCGGCCCTCACCCAGCAGGGGATTGACCTGGTGACTTCACAGTATGTGGCCGTGATCGACCGCAGCCCGTTGGTGCAGGCCATCATGATTTACTGGCTCCCGGTCGGTGCGCCTGCCTTGCTGATCGGGGCTTCGCCGGTGTCGACGGGGCGCGTCGGCCAGTTCGACCATTTCGAAACGCCGTTGGGCGCATTCGCCCACACGCCTTCCAACCCGGATTTCCGGGCCGAGGGAACAAAAAACGAGAAGGGTTTCCGGGGTTATGGGTCCAAGGGCCTGCGCATTTATGACCTGGGCTGGCAGCAGGCCTTACGTGGCTGGGGCAAGGGCGGGAGCAGCACCATGCGTCTGCAGATGCATGCTACCGATGTCGAGCTGGCACAGCCGCAACTGGGGAGCGTTCAGTCCAAGGGCTGCATCCGGATACCGGAATCGCTGAATCGGCTTCTCGACCACTTTGGTCTGCTCGACGCAGACTATGAGACGACGCAAACACAACAGCGCCCGCTCTGGATCCTGTCGACCGACCGGACGCCCGTGCAGGGTGCAGGGCGCTACGTGGTGGTCGTGGACAGCCTGCGCGCTGAACGACCGGTTTGGTCACCCGATCCGCTCAAGCCGGTCTAAGCCGCTGCGCTTGCGACGTGACCGGAACCGTCGGATCGGCCTGATTTAGTAGCTGTGTGCGCTGCCAGACAGTCGGCGCCCCGGGCAATGCCTCAATGTCAAAGGTTCTTCAAGGAGGCCAAACTTGCTTCGTGCCCAGAACTACCTGATTCAGAAAATGTCGCGTGCCGGGCGCACGTTGTTTCTTGCGGGTTGCGAACCCGTGGAACTCAAGCTCGGGCAGATCCTGTGTCAGCGCGGCGATGTCATGCGCCATGACTACTTTCCGGTGGACAGCTTCGTTTCCCTGCTTACCAACACCGACGGTCATTCGGGGCTGGAGGTCAGCATGGTGGGGCGTGAAGGCATGGTGGGAGCACATCTCGCACTCGGCGTGTCCCGCACCCCGCTGCAGGCTCTGGTGCAGGTTGCGGGCGCGGCGTGGCGTGTGGATGCAACTGCGTTCCGGCGCACCCTGCTGACGAACGATTTGCTAAGGCGCGCGATCGACCGTTACATCTATGTGTTGATGGCGCAGCTGGCTTCGTCGGCAGCATGCCTTCGGTTCCATCTGATCAAACCCCGGCTGGCGCGCTGGCTCCTGATGAGCCAGGACCGAGCCCATTCGGAGAAGTTTCGCGTAACGCAGGAATTCCTCGCCTACATGCTGGGCGTGCGCCGCGCCGGCGTCACCGGAGCGGCTAAGGCGCTGCAGGATGCCGGACTGATCGTGTACAGCCGTGGGGACATGACGGTGCTGGACCGGCCGGGCCTTGAAGCCGCCGCATGCAGCTGCTATGCCGCTGACCGGCGGGACTATGCACAGCAACTGTGACGCCTCATGTGTGCCTGATCCGTTGCTGACATTCGGCACGTCCGAGATGCGGTGCCGTGCACCGCGCTCGGGACAAATGGCCAAGCGCGCGACACGGCCCTGTCTGCGGTTCAGATGCCAAGTGCGACGCGTCCATCGATGATGGTCTACCTCGACACCGAATTTTCGGATCTGGCCGCAGAACCGAAGTTGCTGTCGCTGGCGATGGTCCGGGCAAGTCGCAACGACAAGGAGTTCTATGCCGAGGTCACTGACAGCCAGCGCCTTCGGGCTGCCTCGGACTTTGCCCTCGAGGCCGTGCTGTCCCAGTTCGGTCGGGTCGCCGGTGCGGCCTGCAGCTACGCCGAGCTCGGGGCACGTCTGTGGGTCTACCTGTACGACCTCACGACCACGCTCGGCCCGGGAGAGCGGATCGAGGTGGCGTTCGAGTCCGACCGGGATTGGCTGCTGGCGACGCGCGCCGTGCAGGACGCTGACCTCGCGGGCTGGATTTCGCTGCGCGGGCGTCTTACCCCCGTCAATGTCTACAACATCGACGGCTTCGCGGCGGGCGAGCGTGCGGCCCGGGCCTACTTCGTGACCCAGCGCGGGGCGCCGCTCTCGCGCCACCACGCGCTGTGCGATGCGCGCGCGCTTCGGATTGCTTACGCCGCGGCGGGAGACGCCGTGCGCTCAGGCTAGGCGCTGGGCGTGTGGTGCTGAGAGTCCGAGCACCGGCTTGAGCAGGATGCCGACCCAGTTGCCGGGCAGCGCGAAGAGTATCCACAACCAGCCATGCAGACTGCCCGAGGCGATGCCGCTGAAAAAGGCACCGATGTTGCAGCCGTAGGCAAGCCGTGCACCATATCCCAGCAACAGGCCGCCAAGGATCGACGCGCAGAGGTGACGGCCTGTGATACGCCAATGGGGTTTGAATTTGCCGGCAAGGCCTGCGCAAACCATGGCACCCAGCATGATGCCGAAGTCCATGACGGAGGTGATGTCGGCAAGCAGGTGCCCGCCGAGCGCGCCCCGCATGGCTGGATCGGCGTAGCCAGACCAGCCTTGCACCGGCACGCCAGCGGCTTGCAGCACCATGCCACCCCAGAGGCCGAACGCCGACGTGATGCCCCAGGGCCGGCCTGCAAGGCACAGCGTCGCGAAGTTCAGGGCGGCCAGGCAGAGGGCGCCGGCCAACAGTGGCCAGGGACCTTCTCGCCATGACCCGTTGCGGATGGTCACGATGGGTTCGACATCGCCATGGCGCCTGCTTTCCATGCGCGCCACGATGAGGTAGGCCGCCACAAAAAGGGCGATGTTGACGGTCAGTGCGCCCGGCCAGCCCAGGACGGTGATCAGCGACACCGGTGCAAGGGCCGGCCACGTTTGCCACCAAGCCAGGTGGGTAATGCCGATCACGGAGCCGATGACGAAAAAGAGCAATGTCACCAGCATGCGCGTGCTGCCGCCGCCCACCGAAAACAGGGTGCCGGAAGCGCAACCGCCGCCCATCTGCATGCCGATGCCGAAGAGGAAAGCGCCAACGGCCACCGAGACACCGGCCGGCGATACGAACCCGGCCACCGGCTGCCCGAACAACGAGCCAACCGACAGCGCCGGGAAAAACAGCATGCACGCCAGGCCGAGCATGGCCAGCTGGGCCCGAAAGCCCGCGCTGCGTCGTGCCGTCAAGAGCACGCGGAAAGCCGATGTAAATCCGAACAGGGACTGGTACAGCACGGCGCCGAGCGCCAGACCCGTGGCAAAGAGCAGCGTCAGCCGCGTGGAGGCGACGTGTTCGATGGCAACGCCCATCAGTGCGATGACGGCAAGCGCGGCCATCACGACGCCTGCCTGCGTCGCCGTGCGGGCGGGTCGCACAGTAGGCACTGCGAAGGAGGCGGTCACGACCGCTCCAAGGCAAGGCGAACCGTTGCTTCAAGGTGTTCGAGGCCGAACGACACATCCACGATCACGCCGCTAAGAAAGAAGGCCGGTGACGCCCGCACGCCAAGGCGTTCACCACTGGCGCGCTGGTCCATGACGCGCTGCCGGTAGCGGCGCTCGGCCATCTCCGCGTTGAAGCGGGGCATGTCGAGCCCCAACGTTTGTGCGCAATGCGCCGACATGGCCGCACTCAGATGCTGCCAATGCGTAAACAGAAGTTGGTGCATTTCCCAGAACTTGCCCTGTGCGGATGCTGCCTCCGCCGCTTCTGCTGCCTGCTCCGCGTGAGGATGGATCTGGCTCAGCGGAAAGTGCCGGTATGCGAAGGTCAGCCGGTCACCGTACGTGGCCAGCAACAGCCGGGTGACGGGCTCGGCCTCGCTGCAGGCCGGGCATTCGTAGTCGCCGTATTCCACAAGGAGCACACCGGAACCGCCAGCGCCCAGAAGATGGTCTGGCAGAAAAGCCTTTGGGTTCGAATCAGGAGGGCTGTAGGGCATCTGCTTTTTGTGGGCCATAAAGGAAGAAGAGACTTGCTTTGGAGTCGTCAGCTCCGAAGCCTGCGCCGGCCCCGCGATGGGGTCTGTGCGATGTCGCACGCAAGCGCGCAGGTCGGCGGTTGGCCACGGTCAATGAAAGCGTGCCACCGCACAGACCGGCAGGGCCACAAGGCGGAAGCTGGTGTATTAGCCTCCGCGATTGAAAGACACACTACATGAAAACCGACAGCGACCTGCAGCAAGATGTCATCGCTGAACTGAAATGGGAGCCTTCCGTCCACGCCGCCGAGATTGGCGTGTCGGTCAAGGACGGCGTGGTGACACTGACCGGCGAGGTCAACAGCTTTCCCGAGAAGTGGATCGCCCAGAGCGCGGCGCAACGGGTCGTCGGCGTGCAGGCCCTGGTCATCGCGTTGAACGTCAAGCTGACCGAACTCGGCAAGCGAACCGACGCAGACATTGCGCGTTCGGCCGAGACGGCGCTCAGCTGGCGCGCGTCGCTTCCGAACGACGCGCTCAAGGTGATGGTGGAGCACGGCTGGATCACGCTGTCCGGAGAGATCGAGTGGCAGTTTCAGCGGCAGGCCGCCATTGATGCCGTCAGTCACTTGGTGGGCGTCCTTGGCGTGAACAATCAGATGACCCTCAAGGCCAAGGACATTCCGAGCACGATCGAGCAGGACATCGAGGCCGCCCTGCGGCGTGTGGTCGGGGCCGACGCGCGCGACATCTCGGTGGCGGTACACGGTGCCGATGTCACGCTGACCGGAACTGTCAACGGCTGGGCGGCACGCGATCTCGCAACGCGCTGCGCTTGGGGAGCCACTGGGGTGCGTGATGTCGTCGACAAGATGACGCTTACCTACGAGTAGAGCGCCCGCTGCGTAGTAGCCAGCCTTGCCCATCTCCAGTTCGCCGACCGGCAAAATTCATCGATCCATCTATCTACCAACGAAAGAATCTTCATGACCGCAGACACATCCCCCGCCTACATCTTCGACACGCGCGCTTTGGCCGAAGCCGCCATCAACTCGCTGAGCCAGTCGGGCTTCGACGTCAGGAAACTGTCGCTGATCGGCAAGGGGTACCACAGCGAGGAGCACCCCGTCGGCTTCTACACCGTCGCTGACAAGGTCAAGGCGTGGGGCAGTACCGGCGCGTTCTGGGGCGGCATCTGGGGATTGCTGCTCGCACCCGCGGTGTTCGTACTGCCGGGCGTCGGTCTGGTGGCGATGGCCGGTCCGGTGGTGGCCGCGCTCGTCGGCGCGCTCGAAGGCGCCGTCGTGGTCGGCGGTCTCTCCGCGCTCGGCGCTGCGCTCACGCAGGTCGGTGTGCCCAAGGACCAGGTGATCCGCTATGAAACCGCCCTCAAGGTGGACAAGTATGTGCTGCTGGTGCACGGCGACGCTCGGGACCAGGACAAGGTGCGGGCGGTGATCGGTAGTGCGACGACCGCGGCGCTGGCCTGAACCTCGGGCGCGCTGCCCCCCACAGGGCGCCAGTGACCGTGCGCAGTCTTTGTTTCACTTCAACCTTCAAGGTAGCGCTCGCCTGAAGGGTGCGCGCACGAAATCGATCCATGCGTCTTTTCGGTATCGAGCACAGCCGCCCGGGCTACGTTCTGGACTATGTTTTTTATGGAACGGGCATAGCTGTGCCGTCGTGTCTGCTCGTGCCGCACCTGCGAACCAGTGCCACAGTCATCGCCGCTTCGGCGGCGCTGGGAGGCCTGGGATGGACTTTGGTGGAGTACCTGCTGCACCGCTTGCAACCGTTCCGACGGTGGCACGAAGCACACCACATGCGTCCGCGCGCGCTGGTGGCCACGGCATTCACACTGGGTTTCTTGGTCGGCTACCTGTCGTATGCGGTACTGCACCATGGCACACCCCATTGGCGTGCCGACGCCGGCTGGATGCGATCGCGCAAGCGCTGGCACGCGTCACACCATCACCATCACCGCGCCGTGCTGGGCTGCTTCGGTGTCACAACCGGATTCTGGGACCGTGTTTTTGGAACCGGCGAGCGTCACGCGTTGCGATGACCGGAATCGGGTCCGGGAAACCAGGCACGCCTTGCGTGCCCACCTTAGTCGAGCCGCATGAGCTGGCCACGCGATTCCGCCAACGCCGCTTCGTCCAGCGACAGGGCCGTGCTGTTCTGCCCCTGCGCACCCCATACGATCTCGACGCGCGGACCCTCCATCTTTTCGACCAGACAGGGTCCTTTGGGGATGGCGCGGCGCGCACCATCGGGCGCCAGATAGCTGAATGGGGCGGTGATTCGGGCCCGGTGCACCGTCCAGTCGCGTGCCTGTGCGAGGGGCGGCTCGTCTGCGTCATCGTTCTGTGACAGTGCGGGTTCTTGCGGGGTAGGCATCTGCAGATGGTGGCCGCGTCCGGGCGCTCTTTCCGTACGCCAGCGCACAGACCCTGCCTGCGGCTGCCCACTAGCCTCGGGCCATGAAGAGCCCACCCCAAACCTTTGCTGCCGAGCCGGGCGTCGCCGCTCACAGTGCCACGGCCCGCCGTCTTCCTGCCGCGGACGCCCCAGCGCAGGCGACGGCCTAGGGGCATCCATGAAGACGGCAATCGGTGATGGGCCAGGCGCGTTGGCGAGTGGCGCGCCCGAGGGCGCCGCTTCCGGTGTCGACCGCCTGCCCTCCACTGACCACCGGCGCGCAGCGCACGATGCAGCGGGTCTGCTGGCGCGCCTGTTTCATCGCTTTGCTGGCGCGGGTGCCATCCGTCTGTGGGACGGAACGCCAGTGCCGCTGGGCGGCGCTGGCGGCGCCACTTCCGCGCCACAGTTCACGCTGGTGTTCCGTAATCCGCGCGTGATCGGCTCGATGGTGCTGGGCCGCGACAGCTTGCGCCTTGCAGAGGCTTACTTTCGCGGAGACATTGACATTGAAGGAGACTTCTTCGAGGCCTTGCGTCTGAAAGACCATCTGCAGCAGATTCGGCTTTCGTGGGGAGACCTGCTGCGTGTTCTGCCGCAGGCCATACGCCTTCTTTTCGCGGCCGACCCGGCGAGCCAGGCAGTGCATATCGCGCCTTTCAGGCCTGATCAGGTAAAGGCCCATTCGAGGTCCGAGAACCGTGCAGCCGTTCAGTTTCATTACGACCTTTCTAATGCGTTCTATGCCTTGTGGCTCGACCCCGCGATGGTGTACTCCTGCGCTTACTTTGGATCGCCAAGCGACAGTCTCGAAGCGGCCCAGGCAGCCAAGCTCGATCTTATCTGCCGCAAACTCAGGCCGCGGCCGGGGGAGCGGCTGCTGGACATCGGTTGCGGCTGGGGTGCGCTGGTGATACACGCGGCGAAGCACTATGGCGTCCACGCGCATGGAGTGACCCTGAGCCGCGAACAGCTGGTTCTGGCGCAAGAGCGCATCGACCGTGCCGGACTGCAGGACCGGGTCACCGTCGAGCTGCGTGACTACCGCGATCTGGACGGTGTGTCGAGCTACGACAAGGTGTCAAGCGTTGGCATGTTCGAACATGTGGGGCTGGATAACCTGCCCACTTATTTTGCTGCCGTGCACCGGTTGCTCAAACCTGCCGGGCTGTTTCTCAACCACGGCATCACCCACGACGTGGAGGGGTGGAAAGAAACGCTGTCGACCCAGTTCATCAACCGCTACATTTTTCCGGACGGCCAGCTTGACACGGTCAGCAATGTCCAGCGCGTGATGGAAGCGACCCGATTCGAGATCGAAGATGTCCAGTCGCTGCGCAGTCACTATGCAATGACGCTGCGGCACTGGGTGGGTCGCCTCCAGTCACACCACGTGCAGGCCTTGCAGCACGTCAACGAGCCGACCTACCGGGTTTGGCGCCTCTACATGGCGGCGTGTGCGCTGGAGTTCGAATCCGGTGAGATCGGCGTGTACCAGGTACTGGCGACCAAGCGCGACGGCCGCCTGAGTCCGTTGCCGCTCACGCGCCAAGACCTGTGCGCGCCACAGGCCGATCGTCTCTGTATGAATCACACCGAAAGAACCCCGTGACCTACTCGACATTGCTCGTGCATCTGCAACTCGGACAAACCAACAATGCGGTGCTGGAAATGACGCGGCCACCGGCACTGCTTGCGATCGGCGGCTCGAGACGGAGTTGACGCATTTGCAGCAGAAGTTCGTGATGGGGCCGAGCAAGGTCCGGCTCACGCTGCGCGGTTACCTGCGCGACAACCCCACGAACCAGGTGCCGGCCACGCGCTTTTTCGACAAGATCGAACAGCCTGCGAGCGCCGATAACTGCGGCGGCGTGGTCGCTGCCGATCGGGTCGTGCAGCGGGTCACGGAGCAGATGTCCGCGTTCTGTGCCGGGGCCGCCGGCACGACCCAGGACCGCTGAGCGTCCCGGCATGGATGCCACGCGTCTCGTTCTGGTCCTGTTGCTGTCGGTCGTGGTCAGCCGAATGCTCGCGCGCGTCACGCGCTTGCCGGTGCCGCTGGTTCAGATCGCACTCGGCGGCGGGGTGTTTTACGCCGGACTTTCATCGGTTGCATTGGACCCCGATGTCTTTTTCCTGGTGCTCCTGCCGCCGCTGCTGTTTCTCGACGGTTGGCGCATTCCGAAGGACGACCTGCGGCGCGAGGCGCCCACCATCCTCACGCTGGCGCTGGGTCTGGTGGTCTTCACGGTACTCGGCCTGGGCCTGCTGATCCACTGGTTTGTGCCCGCTATGCCGCTGGCGGTGGGGTTCGCGTTGGCGGCGATCATTTCGCCCACCGACCCGATTGCCGTCGCCGCCATTGCCGGCCAGACGCCTCTTCCGCTGCGCATGCGGCGCATCCTCGAAGGCGAGGCTCTGTTCAACGATGCGTCCGGACTGGTGTGCATGCGCTTCGCGGTGGCGGCGGCACTGACCGGCTCGTTCCTGCTCTCGCAGGCGGTACTGGATTTTTTGTGGGTGGCCCTGGGCGGACTGTCGATCGGCTGTGCAGTGACATGGCTGTTGACCAAAGCGCGATCGGCGTCTTCGGTTCTGGTCGGCGACGACGGCGGCGCGCAGATTCTGGTGAGTGTGCTGATCCCGTTCGGGGTCTACCTACTCGCCGAGGCCATGCATTGTTCGGGCATCCTGGCCGCCGTGGCGGCGGGCATCACCATGGGCCACAGCCCGCACTCCCATTGGCAGGCCGTGACGCGGATTCGCCGGACGGCGGTATGGGACACGCTGCAGCTGGTGGCGAACGGCAGCGTCTTTGTTTTGCTGGGTGAACAGATTCCCGCCATATTGGCTGGCGCCGCACAGACCGTGCGCATCACTGGCCACCAGAACCCGTGGTGGCTCGCGGTCTACGTGTCGGGCATCGTGCTCGCGCTGGCGGCACTGCGGTTCGTCTGGGTCTGGACCTCGATGCAACTGGCTTTTCTTGGCATGCGATCGTTCAAGCAAGTCCCGCGGGCCGCGCAATGGCGGGTGGTCGCAGCCATGTCAGTCGCTGGCGTCCGGGGTGCCATCACCTTGGCCGGAGTTTTGACACTGCCGTTGGCAATGGCCGACGGATCACCATTCCCTGGTCGGGACCTTGCCATCTTGTTGGCAGCGGGCGTCATCGTTGTCTCGCTGACCGTGGCAACGGTGCTGCTGCCGCGCGTACTGCGAGGCCTGACGCTGCCCGAGCCTTCGCATGTCGCCGAGGAAGACCTTGCCCGGTCGGCAGCGGCCGGCGCGGCGATTCGCGCCATCGAGGCAGCGCAAAAGGCGAAGAGCTCCTCCGCGACATCGGCCGGACTGTCTCCGGACGCCGACCTGTACGCCGAAGCCGCAACCCGCATCGTGGCGCTGTATCGCCAGCGGATGGCGCTGCGTGACATCCAGGGTGGCGCGGCGCCCCGCCGCAAGGACGCCAGCGCGATCGACCAGCAGTTGCGACTGGCAGGCCTGCGCGCCGAGCGCGACGAGATCGTTCGACGGGGTCACAGCCACGCGATCGACGAAGCTACGCAGGGCAGGCTGGTACGGGAGATCGACCTCGAGGAGGCGCGATACAGCGCGCAACCGACGACCTAGGCCCCCGTCCTGAACGGCCAGTCTTGGGCGCCCGGCACGCTGTTTATTCGCGCGGCGCGGGTCCCGTGGCCGTCGATGTTGCTCGACGGTGGAGCCGCAATGCATTGAAGATGATCGAAATCGAACTCAGGCTCATGGCGGCCGCCGCCGACATCGGCGACAGCAACCATCCGGTGAACGGAGACAGCACACCCGCCGCGAGCGGCACGCCGAGTGCGCTGCAGACGAAGGCGGCAACGCGGCGGCGACCACGGCGCCGACGAAATGGCCGGCCACCCGGCCTGCAATGTGCTTCATCGGCGCGCGCGAGCGCTGCGCCTGGGCCCCTGTGCACGATGCCGGAGATCACCGTCTCGGCGCCCACGCGTTCGGCCCGAAAAACGAGTTCACTCGTCGTTGAAGGTGGCACCCATCAGCTTGCCGCCCACTCGCTTGAAGACCGAAACGGATTCGCCCGTGAGCATGAACTCGTCCACCGCACTGGCGGCTTCGATCACGACACCGTCGACCGAGACCTTTTCTCCGGGCCGTACCGGCAGGTTGTCGCCCACTCGTACCTGCGCCAGCAAGATTCCTTATTGAGAGCCATCCGCGTTAACGCGGCGTGCCGTCCGAGCGCCAGTCGAAGCAGCGACTGAATGGCCGCGGAGGTCCTAGAGCGCGCGCAGCCCGATGCATTGACCCAGCAACGCCGATCGGTTCGGGTCGAGCTTGAGGCCCGGGTCAATGCGTTCAAACAAAGCACGTCACCAGTGAACTGCGCTGCGCGCTTGTGACCATGCCGCGCAATCTGCCGCTCTGAAAGTCCTGCTGTGCGTCAACAAAGCCACGTACTGCGTCTTCATTCGTAGATGGCCGCCTGCGCGTTCGAGTTCGAGTCCGTGAGATCTGTATGACTGCTTGCGCCGTGCGATCTGTGTGTTTCACCGCACAGACCGTGCGCAGCACGACACCTAGTCTCGATTCCCTGGCGTTTGCCGACTGTGTCGGTGAGCCGCGATACCTCCACCTGTGAAAGAACACCATGACCTATCAAAGCATCAATCCAAACACCGGCAAGCTGCTCAAGAGCTACGAGCACCTCACCTCTGTGCAGCTCGAAAAGTCGCTCTCTGCGGCACAGGGCTGCTTCGAGAAATGGAAGCACAAGAGCTACGCCGAGCGGGCCGCGATCATCAACAAGGCCGCCTCGCTGATGGCTGCTCACGTCGACGACTTCGCCAAACTGGCGACGCAGGACATGGGCAAGCGCATCGACGAAGCGCGCGGCGAAGTCAAGTTCAGCGCCGACATCCTGGCCTATTACGCCAAGCACGGCGAGGCCTTTCTTGCGCCCGTCAAGCTGCACCCCAAGCATGGGGACGCACACATGGAGAGCAGCCCCTTCGGCGTGCTGTTCTGCGTCGAACCGTGGAACTTCCCGTACTACCAATTGGCCCGCGTCGCCGGGCCGCATCTGATGGCGGGCAACACCGTGGTGGTCAAGCATGCCGGCTGCGTGCCGCAATGTGCCATCGCTTTCGAGAAGCTGCTGCTCGATGCCGGTGCGCCGGTTGGCGCCTACACCAACTTGCTGATCTCGCACGAGCAGTCCGACCAGGTCATCGACGACCCGCGGATCAAGGGCGTGGCTCTGACCGGCAGCGTGGCCGCGGGTCGGAGCATCGCCGCTCGGGCTGGCAAGAACCTCAAGAAGACCTCGATGGAACTCGGCGGCAGCGACGCCTTCATCGTGCTCGACGATGCCGATTTGGAGAAGGTTATTCCGTGGGCCGTATGGGGCCGTATGTACAACGCCGGGCAGACCTGCTGCGCGGCCAAGCGCTTCATCGCGGTCGAGTCGATTGCTGACAAGTTCCTGGCGAAGTTCAAGACTGCCCTGGAGGCCTTGAGGCCTGGCGACCCGATGGACGAGAAGACGACCCACGGTCCTCTGTCCACCGAAGACGCGCTTGTGCAGCTGCTCAAGCAGGTAGACGCCGCCGTGAAGGGCGGCGCCAAGCTGCTGATGGGTGGCAAGCGCATCGAACGTCCGGGCTCGTTCATGCAGACCACGATCCTGACCGACATCCGACCCGGCAACCCGGCTTTCCGCGACGAGTTCTTCGGCCCGGTGGTGTCGTTCTACCGTGTCAAGGACGAGGCAGCGGCCATCGCCCTGGCCAACGATTCCGACTTCGGCCTCGGAGGGTCGGTGTGGACCCAGGACGAGGCACGCGGCAAGCGTGTAGCCAGTGCAGTGGACACCGGAATGATGTTCGTCAACAACATCGACTGGTCGGATGCTGAGCTGCCCTTTGGCGGCATCAAGAACTCGGGCTATGGCCGTGAGTTGGGCAACATGGGAATCCAGGAATTCGTCAACAAGAAGCTCGTGCGCACGGGGCATTTTCCGGCACCGGTCTGAACAGCGACGGAGCCTGACCATGTACGTCAACGTCGCGGTTCTGACCGAGACCCAGCCCCACGAGCGCCGCGTGGCGCTGGTGCCGTCGGTGGTTCCCAAGCTGTTGAAACTCGGCGCCCGATTGCACATGCAGTCGGGCGCCGGCGCAGCCATCCATTTGGATGATGATGCCTTCAAGGACGTGGCCTTCACCACCGACCGCGCCGCGCTTGTCAAGGACGCCGATGTGGTGCTGTGCGTGCAACCGCCGGCACTCGAGGTGGTCGATGCAATGAAGGAAAGTTCGATCCTCGTCTGCTTCGTCTATGCCCACAACGAGCCGGCGTTGGTCAAGCGCCTGCTCGAACGCAAGATCACCTGCTTCGCCATGGAGCGCGTGCCGCGCATCTCGCGGGCGCAGGCAATGGACGCGCTGTCGAGCCAGTCGGCGCTGGCCGGTTACTACGCGGTGGCGCTCGGCATGTCGCACCTGGCGCGCGTGGTGCCGAAGATCACCTCGGCCGCCGGCTCGATCGGGCCCGCCCATGTGCTGGTCATGGGGCTCGGCGTGGCCGGCCTGGAGGCGGTCGCCACCGCGCACCGGCTGGGTGCCGTGGTCGAAGGCTACGACGTGCGCCCCGAGACGCAGGAGCAAGTCCTGTCGCTGGGTGCGACCTTCGTCGACACCGGCGTCGATGGGACCGGTGACGGCGGCTACGCCCGCGAACTGACGGCCGACGAGAAGACCAAGGTCGCGGACGTGCTGACCAAGCACATCCAGTCCGCCGATCTGGTCATCACGACGGCCGCCATCCCCGGCAAGGCCTCGCCCAAGCTAGTCAGCCGTGCGCAGGTCCGCGGGATGAAGGCCGGTGCGGTGATCGTCGACCTCTCCGCCGAGGGGGGCGGCAATTGCGAGGACACGCAGCCCGGCGTGACGGCCCAGGTCGGGCGCGTGTGCATCGTGGCGCCGCTCAACGTGCCGTCGCTTCTCGGCGAAGACGCGAGCGAGCTTTACGCGAAGAACCAATACAACCTGCTGGCGCTGTTCGTGAAGGACAACGTCGTCACCATCGACTGGTCGGACGAGATCCTGGCCAAGACGGTGATGACGCACGCGGGCGAGAACAAGGGCGCGGCGACGGACGCTGCGGCAAAAGCGGCAAAGGCGGCGAAGTCGGCAGCGGCCAAGCCCGACTCCAAGCCCGCCACACCCACCACTCCGCAGCACGCGCCGGCGTAACTCTTCAACCAGGACCCGTCCCATGGACTTCCATATCGCCATCGGCGGCTTCATCGCGCTCTACATCTTCATGCTCGCCGGCTTCGCGGGCTGGGTGATCATCGGCCGCGTGCCGGCGATCCTGCACACGCCCCTGATGTCGGGTTCCAACTTCGTGCACGGCATCGTCGTGGTCGGCGGCCTCTACACCTTGCTCAACGCCAGCACCGTGCAGCAGCAGGTGATCGGCTTCTTCGCCGTGCTGCTCGGGGCGGGCAACGCCGCCGGCGGTTATGCGGTGACCGACCGCATGCTGGCGATGTTCAAGCCGAGCGCGCACAAGGCCGGCCACGCCAAGGCGGGCAAGTCCGCGACCGTCAAGCGACTGCACGCGAAGAAGGGCTGACATGGACATCTCCCTGCTCGCCTCCCTGCCGTCGCTCGGCATCGGCGCGGCCGACCTCGCGGCGGCTTTGCTCTTCATGTACGGGCTGCACCGCATGTCGTCGCCCGCGACTGCGTCCTCGGGCATCTCCGTGGCCGGCATCGGCATGGCGGTCGCGGTGCTCGCGAGCTTC
>NZ_JASJXG010000069.1:0-18554 GCF_035018765.1 Variovorax sp. RTB1 | reverse complement strand
TCCGGATGGTCCGACAGCCACTGGGACGCTGCCAGGTTGATTGGCACCCCTGCATCCGCCGCATGGTGCTGCAGAACCCGGTCGATCAACCGCACTAACCGCAACGCATAGCGAGGGGAGAGCGACAGATCCGAACTCTTCTCCCCGAACCGCGCTGCCTGGAACGCCTGCAGGTCCAGTCCGTCGAGCGAGGCCAGCGTCACCGCCGGCGACTGGCCCAGGCACCAGGCGGTAAAGGCCCCCCACATGTCCCGGTACACCTGCACCGAGCCCGGCTGGCGCAAAAAACCGGACGCACGCCGATCGACAAGCCAGCGCTCGAAAGCTAGCAAGTGGCTCTGGGACTGGCCATCTTCAAAGAGGGAAGGGGTAATCATAAATACACTAACGGCAAACTGCTTTTGATTGTGATCGACTGTGTCCGATTTTGCAAGTCAGTGCGGTGGTTTTCCGATGCCGATGATTTTAGGTCTGTTCGCCGTTAGTGTATTTAGAGGCTGTGTAAATAGTTCAATAGACGGTTCACCAACCATCGGTTGACAAGGCTGAGGGAGCTTGGCTCTAGTTCTTGCGGATCCTTGCGCGCCGGGGACCACGCCCACCTAGACTTGTCGGGTCATGAGCAAACGCAGCAACATACCCATGAAGGCAGCCATCGGGATCCATGTCCAGGCGCCGGGCCCGGTCGGTCCAGCATTTGCTGAGATCGTCGCTTTGATTCGGGCGGCCAAGACGCAGGCGTACCAGGCAGTCAACACCGCATTGGTCGACCTCTATTGGCAGGTCGGTAAATACATCAGTCAAAAATTGGCGGGCGCGGAGTGGGGCGATGGCGTTGTTGCCCAATTGGCGAGCCATCTGGCCGAAACACAGCCCGGATTGCGCGGCTTTACCCGCGCCAATCTTTTTCGCATGCGCCAGTTCTACGAAACCTACCGTGATGACGAGAAAGTCGCACCGCTGGTGCGACAACTGCCGTGGACCCATAACCTCATCATCCTCAGCCAGAGCAAGCGGGCCGAGGAGCGGGAGTTCTACCTGCGCGCCGCAGCGCGTGAAGAGTGGACCAAACGGGAGCTTGAGCGGCAATTTGGCCTTGCACTCTTCGAGCGCGTCGTGCTGACGGCGGCAAAAGTCTCACCAGCGGTGCGACAAAGTCATCCCCAGGCATTGAGCGTCTTCAAGGACGCGTACCTGCTCGAGTTCCTCGACTTGCCTGTGTTGCACAGCGAAGCCGATCTGCATCAGGGGCTGCTGGGTCGGCTCAAAAGCTTCCTGATCGAACTAGGACGTGACTTCTGCTTCGTCGGATCGGAGTTCCCGGTCCAGGTCGGAAAGCAGGACTTCGCGCTGGATCTGCTGTTTTTCCACCGCGGGCTGAACTGCCTCGTTGCCATCGAATTGAAGGT
The DNA here is from genome assembly GCF_035018765.1 of Variovorax sp. RTB1. Taxonomy (NCBI): domain Bacteria; kingdom Pseudomonadati; phylum Pseudomonadota; class Betaproteobacteria; order Burkholderiales; family Comamonadaceae; genus Variovorax; species Variovorax sp. RTB1. Next base: position 17,145 of record NZ_JASJXG010000069.1, on the reverse strand, counting down.
CGGGCGCTTCGAGCCCGAATACCTGGGCAAGCTCGGTTTTTATCTGGAGGCACTGGATCGCAACGTCCGCAAGCCGCATGAGAATCCGGCCTTGGGCGTGCTGCTCTGCGCCAGCAAGGACGACGAAGTGGTTGAGTACGCCCTGAGCCGAACGGCATCGCCCGCACTCATTGCGCAGTACCACACCCAATTGCCCGACAAAGCGCTGCTGCAGGCCAAGCTGCACGAGTTCTACCTACAGGATCTGGCAGCTCGCAACGATGACAGAGAAAGTGACGCAGCCGCCTCCTGAAAGCTGATAGCGCGCCCTAGAAAAATCAACTGGACGGTAGCGCTTCTTCATGCACCGAAGCAGGATGACCCCTCTGCTGGCTCGAACCAAACGCATGCCGGCAGTACGATGCCGCATGAAAGTAGCGCTCGACACCAAAAACCTGCCGGGGAGGATGTCCCCGTGGCGCAATGCCACTGACATGAATGTCAAGCTGAGCGACGAAGCGAAGCTCCACATGCTGGCCAATCGCGCTCAGGTGCTGAAAAACATGGTCGGCGTGGCCGATCACTGGCGGACGTTCCTGCAGGCCTGTACGGGAGCGGGTAAAGAGCTTTCAGAGCTCGATGCGTTCAAAAACGAAGTGCTTCATTCAAGCGATGAGCTGCCGACAAATTGAACGACTTGCAGAGGCTTGGGATTGGCGAGTCACTGGCAGACGAACAAACGCCGCAGTCCGATGGCAGGTCTTGAAGCACGCCCCTGCAGCAGGTGAAGTTTCTTGATCGTCACCGAAGCCATTGCCCACGCCCGGTGGTCGCCCGAGTACCAGGCGATCCGGGACCACTATGCCGATCGGGTCGCCAGAGTTTCCGGCGTCCCGCTCATGCAACAGGTGGAAGAGGGGCTGATCATCCTGGACGCACTTGATGCGTCGGAAGACGTGATGCGCGCGTTCTGCCTGCGGCCCCTGTTCCAGACTGACGGAGACTTGGTGCGTCATGGGCAGAACTTCATGGACGCCGTGGACGCCAGCCCTTTCGTGATCCTGCTGGTCACGGAGTACCGCAGCAAAGCCAACGCGTGGCTGAGCGAGAAGGTTCACCGATCTTCTACGGACCCTCAGCAGGTCATCGCAGCTGGCCTGCCATCTGCCGGACCGCTCGAGGGCGTCAAAGACATGCTGATCGCTGACAAGGTTCAGGGGCGCAAGGAATTCGTCCGGCATCAACGCGGCAGGCATGCGCGCAGTGACGAACTGGACCTGTACTTCGAGCTGTGGCTGCAGGCACTCAAGGTCGACCCAGAAGAGTACGACGGGTTGTGCGCATCCATCGACATGGCAGGACGCCGCAATTGAATTGAGCGCACCAGAGTTGGCGCACGCTCGATGCGGCTGTCCTCGAGGACCTGGCACGCGAACTTTGGCAAGACGAGCACTTGCGCGCTATGCCGCCCACCGACGCAGCCGCGGAGTGGCTGAAGCCAGTAGCGTCTGAAAATGTGCAACCGATACGTTACCCCGGATGAGGCCGAGATGGAACGCTTCTGGCACTTGGGCCCGACGAACCAGCCGCCGCTGTTCCCGCGCCAGGTGTTTCCCCGTTCGCAGGGGCCGTTCGTTCGGCGAGCACGTCATTCGTCAGGGCACGAGCGCGAGCTGGTCGTCGGCCAGTGGGGATTGATCCCCTGGTTCGCCAAGGAGCCCAAGCTCAAGTTCCCTACCAACAACGCACGCAGCGAAGAGCTGGCCGAGAAGGCCAGCTACAAAGACCCATGGATGCGCGGTCAGCGTTGCATCATTCCGGCCGCGTCGTTCGACGAGCCGAACTGGGAGACGGGCAAGAACATCTGGTGGCAGTTCAGCCGTGCGGATAGGGCGCCATGGGGCCTGGCGGGCCTGTGGAACGTCTGGACGAACAAAGACACCGGTGAGGTGCACGAGAGCTACACGATGCTCACGCTCAATGCCGACGACCACGCGCTGATGCGCCGCATGCACAAGCCCGATCCCAAGTTCGCCCCCGACGCGCAGGACAAGCGCAGCGTGATCCCGATCGAGGTCGGCAATGTCGACCAGTGGCTGGCCGGCACTGTCGAAGAGGCCAAGCAGTTGCTGCGGCTGTCGCCTGTCAAAGTGTTCGTTGCCGGCCCGATCGTTGCGCCATCGTCATTGATCGAGGAGATCTGATATGACCATGTTCATCAAAGCGCCGGGGGCTTCCAAGACCGACATCCAGCGCGGCCTGTCCGCTGCACAAGCGATGCTCGATGAGGCCGGTGTGTCGGCACCGGCTCACATCTGACCCAGCTGCCGTCACTAGACTGACCCATACCGTCACCTCCCGAACCCAATGCTGGCAATAGTTACCAATGCCGGCCCATGGGTCAACGACATTCCCGGCATTTGGTTCAAATCTCGACTGGCCGCAACAGGCAGGCGCACCACTGGCGTTCTAGATCGCACCTGACATGGCTGCATTGCTGCTTGGCGAATCGATAGCCACGATTTTCTGACGAGGCCTGATCACCTACGATCGACATCCGTTAACGTTGTAGCGCAAATGCGATACACTTTGATCATGAAAACGGCAAGCATCCCATCTGTCCGCGTGGATCCTGCTTTCCGAAGCGAGGTCGAGCAGGTGCTTGGCGAGGGCGAGTCACTCTCCGAATTCGTTGAGTCGGCTCTACGCGCTTCGGTGCGTCAGCGGCGCGACCAAGCCGAGTTTCTGGTGCGCGGCAAGCGCTCTTTGGCAGACGCAAAAAAGAGCGGCATCTACTTCGATGCGACGATGGTGCTGAACCGCCTCGAGGCGAAGTTGGCAGGTGCAAAGGCAAGGGCCAAAGCGCAAACGGCGCACGGGTGAGCTATCAGATAAGGTTCACGCAGCAAGCTGCTGACGATCTGGAGCGTCTTTTCGATTTCATCCTCGAGCGCGAACTGAGTCGAAACGGGGACCTCGCAGTGGCAGACCGTGCGTTGGCCGCGATCAGAAATGCGATCGCGATGCTCAGTTTCTCTCCATTCACGTGCCGCAAGGCGAGCGACGATCCGTTCGTTCGCGAGCTAGTGATTCCTTTTGGTGGCAGCGGGTACGTCGCACTATTCGAGATCGAAGCCAGCGACTCGGTGGTGATCGCTGCCATCAGGCACCAGCGCGAAGATGACTATCACTAACGCTCCGCCGCCGTCCCGCCGGCAAGCGCCTAACCGGCGTCGAAATTGGCAAATTTCCAGACCTGCCAGGTTCTGTTCAAAAGGGTTCAGCAGGTGACTTCGTTGCCTTCGCGGCTGATTTTTTAAGTTCACGGGCTGCACCGGGCTTCGAACCCAGCCTGCAATACCTCCGCGGTTTATCAGGCCGACGACCAGCGAGCGTCGACAGCGCATCCGCGAGACTAAGGCATCAATCGGACCTTAAAAGAAGGCCTGGCATCAAGGCGAAGCCAATGCCGTGCACCCAGCACCGGGCTTCTGACCAAAGATCATGCAGCATCGTCGCCTTTTGCGGTTCGCCGTGACACCCGTAACGCACGAAGGCACCGCATGCAAGACCACTATCTCGCCCTGGGTGTCAGTAGTAGCGCGAGTCTGGCGGACATCAAGAAGGCCTACCGCCGCCAAGCCGCCCGGCACCACCCGGACCGCAGCTCTGCCCCGGATGCCGCCACGCGTTTCCGCGTTGTACAGGAGGCCTATGACATCCTCGGCGAACCGGCCAAGCGTGAGACCTACGACAACAACCGCAAGCGTAATCTTCTCGACGATCCGATGGAAACGGCGCGCGGGATCTGGTCAGACTATTTTCAACGGCTCATCTAGGCCTCGATGCACGTATCCCCCTTCTTCCGCAATCTGCATTCCTCCTACCTGGCAGAACTCGACGACATGCGCCACGACTCCGATGGGCAGTTCGTGCTGAACCGGCGGCTGGCCGAGCGGCGCGGCGACGAGACCTTCTAATACGTACAGAACGTCCTTAATTCGGGCCATCCCGGTGGGATCACGACCGTGCACGCGAACTCACCGCAGAAAGCCTTCGTGCGCATCGCGCTGCTGATCAAGGCCTCGGACGAAGGCAGGAGCCTGGCGCTCGACGAGATCCTGCGCCTCTTACACACGCTGGTGCATGTGGTGGTCCAGCTGGTGTTCGACAGGGAGTCCGGCCGGCAGGTGCCGGCCATCTACTATGACCCGTGGTTTCCGCTGTCGGTCGTGCGGTAGATTTTGTTCAGCGCAGGTGTGAGGGTCCGCTGTCGGGCTCTCGTTTGGTGAAGGAGAAGTCATGAATCGAACGCAACTGATCGGCCGACTGGGCCGCGATCCGGAAGGCGGGCAGGGTCCGAAGGGCGTCTATGCCAACTTCAGTCTGGCGACCAACGAGTACTGGACGGACCGGAGTTCGGGAGAGCTGGTCGAGCACACGGAGTGGCACCAGCTGGTCTGCTACGACCGGCTGGGGGAGATCGCACTGGAGTTTCTGACGAAGGGCAGCGAGGTCTATGTGGAGGGGCACGTGCGCAGCACACGGTGGACCGACAAGGACGGCAAGGAACAGCGCGCATCGGAGGTTCGGATCGACGAGCTCAAGATGCTGCGCCGCGCACCGAAAGCCGATCCCGTCGTCGTCGCGGCCAAGGGGATGGCTTCTATGGAGAAGCTGATGCGCGACGCGGCGGTCGGGCTTCAAGGCGAAGTCACCAAGGCAGACCTTGCGGACATGATGAACAGCATCCGCACAAACCTGGTCGGCGAGGAACAGGGAAGGGCCAGGGATGAAGCTACCGTTTGAATCGTCAACGCTTCAGCCAGTGTCGGGCCCCGACGGGCCGCGCCCAAACGCCGTAGAACCGAATGCAGTGTGCATTGCACATGCGGCTTCGGTGGCGCCTGGGCCCCCGATCAACCGCCCCGTGATTTTTCCGGCATCGTTACCGCCGCTTCCAGCCAAGCAGGGCAGCGTCGCAAATGCCGACGTGGCGCTGCGGGTGTCGGTGATCGACGGCGCCGATCGCATGGTCTACAGCGATGTACGTGATCGCAAGGGCTGGGCGCGGCCGCTGGCAGTGAACGAGGCGCTGCGCGATGCTGGTCGCGTGCCTGGCAGTCAGGCCGAGCTGTCGAAATGTCCGCCGCGCGTCATCCGCGAGTTAGAACAACGGGTGCCAAGTGTGCGAGGCGAATCACGACCGTTGCCCGAGGCGGCAAACCCGTATCAAATCGGAAAGGCAAACGTTCAGGGCCGGTCTCTGACAGCACCGAGCCATCCGGCAGCAACGGCCGCGAAGGGGAACCCGCAACATCAAGGTGAACCACGCTCATGCCGCAAGCCACTGCAGGTCGCGCCGATCGCGCTGCCATTCGCCAGAATATCCTGTCCATCCTGCAAGCCACAGCGGCTTCATACGCCGAGCACGACGATCCCGACAGCGATCTGCGCGACGCCTCGGAATATCTCATCAACGTCAATCTGGCGCAGGGGCTGACCGAAACGTTTCCGATCCTGCGCTACGGTCTCGAGCACCACGCTTCGGCGTTCGATGAGACAGCGCGCTCCGAGATCGACGCGCGCGTCGCGGTGGGCAAGGATATGGCGCGTTTTGACATCGTGTTGCTGAACAAATCGAACAACGCCCCGCGCTGCATCATCGAGGTCAAGCGCGGCATCAAGATCATCAACGATGCGATGCGGATCATCGCGATGGCAGCACTTGCGTTCGGCCGTCCACGGTGGCGGCACGGCTATGTGGTGACGATCCTGCAGCGTCCTGAACTGGAAGCACATCGCATCGTGCAGGAACTCTCAGCGGAGATCCAGGCATTGCGGGCCACCGCCAGCGACTCCCTGCCTGAGCATCAGGAGGTCAAGGTCACGGCGGAACTCCGGCACATCGGCGCGTCGAGAATCAAGCCCGATTCCACCCAGATCTATGGTGTGGTCTTCCACGTTGCGCTGGTGGACCGGCTTCTGCCCGAAACGGAAGTGGACGACGACATTCAGAGCATTGCTTGAAGTCTCGCGAGCGCTCGGATTTTCAAGGCAACTTTCGCAGTTCCGAATGGACCAATGGCAGATATGTCCATCGCTGAAGGCGGTGTGGCTCGATTGCCAAAGCCAGCCTGGCTGCAGCCTATGCAATCTGCGAAACAAGCATTTGTCAACATCAAAACGTATACGTCGTCGTGTGTAAAGAACCATTAGGCTTCCTCTAGCCTAGACGCGAACGTTTGGACCACCCAGTGGCTACCCATGGCCGCCAGAGCCTGTTTGCCGTCGTTTCTTTCTGACCGGGGCGCAACATGCAAAAGCTTCTTAAGGTGTTCTTGCTCTGTAGCTCCGCCGCAGTGTGCCTGCCCGCCCTTGGGGGCCTTCTCGACCCTCCGTTACCCAGCGACGCGTTCGTCACTGAGCCCGCAGAAAACGTGCCTAATCAGTTAAAGCCGTTCGCGGGCAAGTGGAGTGGCAATATTTTCTTTGGGTCAATCCACCTTCCTCATATCGTTGTCGTCGAGCGGATTGACCCCGTGCTTGTTTGGGCCGTATGGTCTCTTGGACTCTCCCAATATGCGGGCGGCCCGGGCGCGTGGTATCGGATCCCGATGCGGGTACAGGACGACACTTTGATCGCGAGTGGAAATCGGGGTCGTCTGACATATCGTCTTCGTTCCATCGACGCAATCGAAGTCACGGGAACCCAGGCTGGTGGCTATCCGGTACAAGGGACACTTACGCGTGAACCCATGCTGACGAGGCCTTTCACTGAGGCTGAACCCGTAACTTATTGGCCGATCAATATCGGCCAGCTGGTGCCCGGGAAGGCGGTCGGCGCCTATCCATCGATCTGGCCCGAATCGGTGTCCATTGCGCCGCCAATGCAAGGATTGTCGAGCGACCGGGCCAAGTGGTTGGGAAGATGGTCGGGCTGGGCGTGCGGACACCAATGCGATGTCAAATTGGCCGTCCTTGAAGTGACCGACAAGAACGCCAAGGTTCTGGAAATATGGACGAGTGAAGTTGCGAAGGCCAGCCCGATGGTGAGACACGGCGAATTCGTCGGTGAGGAATTGATCATTCGCGATCAAAACTATTATGTGACTTACCGGATGCGCGCCACGGGGGAAGTCGAGATCTTGCGTGCTCGGGCCAATGCACTCGCTTGGGGGGTGCTCGTCAGGGAACCGTAAAGCAACTTACAACTCGGCAAGGTTTTGCCACATGACGGGTCCATGCCGCATCGCTTTGTTTCAGGTACTACAAGGGCACCGACCCGCCGACCTGCACATCTTGCTCGGTGACATCGACAAGCAGATCGTCTGTCACTTAGATTGCACGCGTAGAGTGTTTTTGCAGGATTCAAATCATGGGACGCTGCCCTTTGCACGTCCACGGTACCAAAGCCATGTTCAAACGCCACAACGGTACAGTGTTGACTGCACGTTGCAGCATATGCCATCAAGGAACATAGGTCGCGATGCCCGTCAGAAATATCGTCTGTTTAGCGTTTCGGGCGGTGAGCTGGAAGTAGTTGAACCAGGTGTACTGCGCATATTGCGTGATACCTGTGGACGAATCGCAGTGTGTATCTGCGCCCGAAGCCGGGCTGCAAGTGAGATACGCAACCTGAGCCCCGGCGGCAAGGTCAACCCGATCATCAAATGCAGGTCCGATGACGTTGTTTACGGAGGGTGAGTTCCCGAAGACGGCAAAGGTGGTCGGTGCGACAGCGAGTGGTGGAACCGTCCAGCCCGCTACGGTAGCGGACCCGAACCCGATTGTGTTCGGGGTGGTCGCGCTCGGTGGACTGCCGAAGGCGATGTAGCGTGTCTGTGCCGTGAGATTCACCAGGAATGCGCGCATTCCATCCGATAATTTCGTCAACTTGACCAGCGATGCCTCCGCGAGCGTCGGCACGCGCTGGAGTGTTCGCACTGTCTGCGTCACGTTCGGAGTGGAAGGATCCACATGGAAGAATTCGAACGTCCAAGCACCGTTGTCCGGCAAGGCGCCAATCTGCGCATCAGTCAGCAAAGGAGACGCGTAGAGCAGACTCGGTTCCATCGTGGAAGGGTGGCCGGCGGTACCTGCTGCCCTGAAGGCGGCGTTGAGCCTGATGATCGATGTCGATGTTGTCGTGCCGTCCGCCTTCTTCAAGCGAAGGCTGTTGTTGCCGACGGTAGGCACCATCGTGTAGACCGTGCCGTCCGGAGCGGTCACCAGAACCTTGATAAAGATAGAAGCGCCGCCGGAGGCGACATTGTCGATAGCAACGTCGTAGCCGACGTTGTAGTAGTTCTTGGAAGGCGCATTGACAAAATCACGATCTTGCAGCGTGGGGCTGATGGCCGAGCTGTAGGTGAACTGGTTCCCTATGAACCTGAGCGAGCCTCCTTCCATCCGTACAACGCCTGAGTTGTTGCCAACGTTGCCACCAGAATCCAAAGTCCGGTAGGTGATGTAAATGTCGCCGTTAGACAGGTAGTAGCCGATCTCAGGCTCCTGAAACTTGACGTTGGTCGCGCCAGGTCTGAAAAGGCCGGAGAAAGCGCCGACATTCGATGCGCTGCGACCGACCGCAAGGCCGTTGCTCTTGAAACTCGCCGGGTTGTTTCCGAAAAAGATTGCTTTGCAGGCAGCTGCTTTTACGTCGGCCGCTGAGCCGACAGCGGCGACAGAGTTGTCAGATGTGTTGACGCGCTCTGACAGCGGAAGCGCGTAGCACGCACTGGCCCTGGCCATAAGATCGGCAATGGCAGTCGAAGCACCTGCCTGAGGAATTGAATCAGCGGAAAGGGCGGGGAGCGCGGGCGGGCTCGCGTCAGAACTGCGGAAGCTGATCGCAATCGGCGCTGTCGAAGCGCCAGCCGGGATGGTGCGGACAGTGACTTCAATATTCGCCGCCGTTCCATCTGGCCGGACCGAAACCAAAATCGTATCGAGCACACGATCATGCCCCGTGCCGTTGGCCGAGAAACTTCCGGATATAGGGTTTACCGTGTCCCCCAATGCATCAAGCAGAGGTTTGAGAAGGAGTAGGACCTGCGCCACCTGCGCCTGGATCTTTGCGGCGTCAATGCTGGTCGGATCGGCAACCAGGCCGGCTGCAAGCTGCGCCGGGTCTCCTTTTGGAGCGAGACGGGACGCGATGATGGTCGTGATCGGCGTTACGTTGACGATACCGCCCGTCGTTCCTCCCGTTACGCTATAAAGAGCAACATCGTCGCGCAGGGCGCTGATGACCAGGGGAGGCTTGACAGTTGCAGCAAGCTCGCAGACGTACGTGCCCGTAGCACTGACAGTCACGCTGCACACGGTGGCTCCGGTTGAGTCCACCGCAGTGAGTTTCGCTCCTGCAAAAGCAGCACCCGTGGCTACCACACCGGTCATTGTTGTAGCGACCGCTTGCGCCGGCGCAGGCGTGCCTGCAGCCGGGGGCGCCGGTGCGGTCGCGGCGGCTGGCGCCGGGGCGGCCACGATCGGAAAAAAGCTACCGTTGTTGTTTCCACCGCCTCCGCAGCCCGCCATTGTCAACGCGGTCACGCCTGTGACAAGTAACCCCATATTTCGCCAACGTCCGTTGCGGTCCCGGTCAAATGAATTGGACCCAGGCGATGGGCAGGGCGAAACAACGCGGCTCGATGTCATTCTTTGACTCCAGATGGAAAGGCGATGCGGCTCAGCGAAGCCAGCGATTACCGGCAACTCAGCGGCAACGCTAACGGCCTTTGGAGTGCAAACTAATGCGCATATTGATGTTGACACCGACGCAAGAATCAATCAAGGATTCACCTCGGGGATAGGAGTCACAGTCCGAGTAGGCGGCACTTGCGCCCGCCCAGACGCCCGGCGGTATCTGACCTGAAGAATTGAGGTCTGGTTGGTGCTTTGGACCAACTGGGATGCACCACCACGGCGTATTCGGCAAGAAGATTCGCCGGATCTTCGCAGGTGCCACGCGGCGACATCTGAAGAGCCGATGTCACTCTGACGTGACATTGCTCCTATGATGGCAGCGCCGCGGGACGCCCGCCGCCGGACGACTGGCCAACGCTGCTGATTCGCTGAAATGCATCGGATGCTTGGCAATGGGCATCAAGCCGAGCGGCAGAGCGCCGGCTGCGTTTTGTAGTTACCGACCGCTCTTTCGCCGGCTGGGGAGGAATCATCAATGAGTACGTATAGCTGGCAGCCTCGGCTGCGGTCGACGGGTGATATTCCAACGCCATACCTTCGCCAATCATGACCAACAAACCCCTGCTGGCACGCGCCGTCACGGCCGTGGCTCATTTGGCAGATGCAGAGCCACCATGGGCCGAAATTCTCGAGAGTGGAAGACGATTGATAGGGGCCGACAGCGCCACTTTCATGACCTTCGATGGTTCAGGTGCGCTGACCATGCACCAGGACCATCTCGACCGGACTGCAGAACGAGACTACGTCGAGCACTATCACTTGCTGGATGTCGGGTTGAACACAGCCATGAATTGTTCAAGTGGGACGTGGATCAACACGAATGACGTCATTCCGTCATCCGCGATGCAAAAGTCGCAGTACTACACCGACTTCATGTGCCGTCATCGCATGCGCCAGATCGTCTGCCACATTGTGCGCATCGACCCTGTGCATCGCGCTTGCTTCAGCTTTCAACGCGAAAAGATTGACGAGACAACCCGCGAGCATCTGGCAGGGCCCGATATTTCAACTTTTGCGGGTGCCATGGAATCCGGGCTTGCCAAACGGCGTGATCTGTTGATCAGCAAGCTTGCAGCGACAGAGGAGGCACTCTGGTGCTACGGGGAAGCGGCATTCCTGGCGAGCAGCAGCGGCATCGTTTGCTACGCTTCGAAACGGGCTTCAGAGATGTTTGAAGGAACTTCATCGATCCGGATTCGCGCCGGACGCCTTTGGCACCACAGCGCACGCGTTCGAGCCGTACTTCTTTCCCTAATTACAAAAGCATCTTTGATCGAAAGAGTTGTCACCGTGGCAATTCCCAACGGAGTGGACGGCACTCTTGTACTGGACTTCAAGCGCGCTGATGCGTGGGCGCGCCTTGGCAACGAAACCATGGTGATGGTGCGCATCAAGCACTCGCGCTATAGCGAAGACAAGTCGCTCGAAATGATGAACGCGGTGTTCGATCTCACACCAGCTGAAAGCCGCACTCTCGATTCACTAGTAAAGGGAATGAGCGCCAATGAAATCGCGGCACTCGCGGGCATCTCGCTTCACACCGTGCGCAAACACATTTCGACGGTGATGGAGAAGACGGGCACGAAACGGCAGTCGGATCTGGTACGCATTCTGTTGGAACGCTAATTTCGATAGCGTCAACAGAGTACATTGGCAGTTGCCCTTTTGAAGCAGGGCCATGAGAGGTGACTCCAAGTGGTTCGGCAGTCACGCTGAGGTCGCCAGGCGAATGACGTCGCAATTTGTCCTCGCGCGGATCGGGTGCTTGAGACAGCGAGGCATCTAATTTTTTCTGTCTGTGGAACCCAATGACAGTTATGTCAAATTGCGATGCAGCATTGAGGCTGCGAATGCTTGCTGCAGAACTGTATACCTATTCATGTGCCGACGAACAACCCAACGGAGATCTTGACGCTGCGATAGCATTATATCGCTCCATTAACGCCCAAACCCCGGATCGATGATTGATGATCGGAAACGTTCGGAGCGAATGGTGTCGCGGGACGCCACTGGAGCTCGGACCGCCTGTGGCAGACCAAAGAATGATGCGACACGCAGCAATCTCGGGGCACATGAGGGTGAGCGGGCTTTACACGCAAAACACTGAAGGGTAGTCTACAAATGGCATATCTTTGGTTGAGCCCTCATCGAAATTCGAATTTAAACTTTTAGATAGGGGTGAAAATTGGCAATCAATCCAGGAAATTTCCCATTCAATCCGCTCGATCATTTTTTCTATCCTCCAGCTCAACCCATCGATCCACCGGCAGGCGACTTCCTCTTTGATCTTTATAGCCTTCTAAGAAACGCACCTCCAACAATCGGCCCTTGGCCACGTCAGCGTACTTTCGAGGCAGCCGCAGACGCTTTGTATCCGTGGCGCATCGTGGCAATCTCAATCGATGCGATTCGACACGTCGCGAACCTTCAAGGTGCTGCTGGGCTTAGACGCGCACATGCAGTGTCTAGAAATCAGCGCTATTTGTCGATATTCGGCCAGGAAGCCCAACCACTAACGCGAGCAGAGCTTCTCAATTTTTTCTTCCAAAACGATACTTGCGCACTTGTCACGACAGTGGAAAATGCAACAGATGGCTTTGCGCATTGGAGCAATCTTTTTTCCGTGGCACCGCCATATTTTCAGGCAGCGGCAGGCAGATTCCGTGCACCCGTAAGGCTAGGCTTGGAGGTGCCTTGGGCTGTGAATATGTTGCTGCGAATTAATAGCGGCGACGTGTTGCCTGGATGGGTCGCTGATGCTCAGTGATCAAGTCAACACGCGCGGGTCGTTGGAAGTGCAAAAATCTCCAGCAGTTAGGGCAAGACTCTTAATGGCTAATACAATCGACTTGTGCCCACGTCTTTTGATAGTCCGCAACTAGCGGGTTAGTCAGCGGCACCCACGCTTTGCAAATAGTTTCGAGCTTTCGGATGATTTCTATCCGTGTTCCAAAGTTCCTGCGCCACGCGAATTCGCTCGTCATTCGTCTCGCTTCCCTGCTGCGAAAGAAGGCCATAGTCCCAAAGCAAATACTCAAGATCAGAGCGTAGTTGTGGATCGTGATCAGGCAGCGGCTTGCGCCCGTTCAATTCGAGCATGTGCTTCCCATACGCGTTCCTAAAAACCAGCCCCACCCAGTGCCCCTCAGGCGTCGGATAAGGATTGGACTCGCAGCGCCACCCTTGGATGTCGATTATTTCCAGCAAATGGTGCTCCTTGTTCTTGATCTGAATTGTCGAATTTTGTGCGACAGAATGCGTCGCACTCATGAAGCGCGTTCATTGCAGAGATGCACTAGCCTTTCTCCGCAATGCAAGCCCCGACCAAAGCCGGCAGTGCAGTGGCAGCCGTTGCATTCCATACCGCCCATGCGCCCACGTCCAGATCCGGATCAGGGTTGATGACCCAAACCGGGGCGCCGTTGTTCTCAGCAATCTCCGGCAGGCGTGACGCAGGGTAGACCTTGCCCGAGGTTCCCACGACGAGAAGCAAATCCGCCTCCCGCACCCGCTCAAGGGCTTGCCTCCATTCCTGCTGCGACAGGTCTTCCCCGAACCACACGACGCCAGGCCGAACGAGACCACCGCAATGCTGGCATCGCGGCGGTGGGATCGCTCGATCGGATCCGTCATCCTTAAGACCGGCAGCGTCCTGTTCAACATGCTCCGTCGGCCGTCCACACGCCAGGCATCGAGGTGCGAAGAGACTGCCATGCAGGTGGATCACTTGCCGAGACCCCGCACGTTCATGCAGGTCGTCCACGTTCTGGGTGACGATGGTGAGGCCGTCGATCCCATGCAGTGTGGACAGGTCGTGCAAGGCAAGGTGACCAGCATTCGGTACTGCACGCATCACGCCCCGGCGTCGCGCCTCGTACCAGCCCCAGACCAATGCCGGGTCGCGTTTGAACCCTTCAGGTGTCGCCAAGGTCTGCGGATCGAACTTCGACCACAGGCCCGTGAGTGCATCTCTGAAGGTCGGGATGCCGCTTTCCGCAGACATGCCGGCGCCGGTCAGCACCACGATGCGGCGCGCTGCACGGACGCCTTCGATCAACTCGGGAGGGACAAAAAATCCGGGCTCTTCCTGGAGGTGAATGTTCATGCCCTCATGATGCCAAGGCCTGCGACATGCTGCGTCGCGACAGTGCTTGGGTATGTCGGTCAGCCACGAAGGAGGTCTGCCGGACTGATCAATCGCAGTTGCCGTCCAAATCCACGCAGCCACCACTTGAGCTGCTCCGACTCGATAACTGTCGCGGTGAACTCATATCCGCTGGTGGTTTCGGTGACGGTCTGGTCTTCCGACAGCGGTGACTCCGTAAGGTGGACGCCTGCCAGCCGGGGCAGCCGGAACACCAGCCGGATCGGCCTGCCCGTGCTGAAGCCGAAGTGCCCGTCGTCGTCGTAGCGCCGCAGGTTGAAAGCCGCAGGCCGCCTGAAAGGCAGGCCGGTGTCGCTGGCCGAATGAATCCGGTGCAGCGACAGCGATCGCTCGTCGTCATAGCCATCGAAGCGACAGACCAGCAGCAGCCGGGCGCCCTGCTGGGCAAGCCCGAGCGGCATGACCTTGGAGTCCGAGCGCTTGCCGCCCGCGTTCACGTAACTCACGTCGAGCCACGTGTCCGCATAAAGAGCCTGACTGACAGTCTCGAGCACTTCCTTCCGGACCTTGGGCGGCAGTAGCCGTTGGGTGGTACTGACGACCCGGACCTTTTCTTCCCATATCCTGGCCGCGGGGGAGGGTGCGTCGCGCAACGTCTGCCTCGCCTGCTGGAAGAAGGCGTCCATCGATTTCATGAGGTGTGCGGGCAGCAGGTTGTGCAGGTGCTGCTGCGCCAGGGTGAGCAGCACCGACTCGTGCTCGTTCAGGCCGGGCAGGGAGAACCCCGGACTGGCGGATTTCCAGGTGTAGCCATAAGGCTTGCTGCGCGTGTCCCGTTCAATGTCGAAGTGTTCGCTCAGCGTCTCCAGCTGGCGCTGGATGGTGCGCAGGTCGCGCTCGAAACCGGCCTCAGCCAGCTGGACCTGGAGTTCCGTGGCCGTGACCTTGCGTCCCCGGGGGATGCGCTTGAGCAGGTGCAGCGAGAACTGGACTGTGTCGAGGTTGTTGGATCGTTTGGCCATGGCGCTTGGTTCAATGTCCGGCTTCTGAATGCCCTGCCTCTATTACCCAGGCCTGCCATGCCTGGACCGCCATCACCATCGCCAGCGTGTCGAGTTCGCAGTAACGCAGCAAGGCCTGCTCGATGGCCTGCCTCTCGCGTTCGTCGATGTCTACGAACTGGAGCCGTCCGTACGCCGCCATGGCGCTACCACCGGCACGCAACTCTGACATCGATGCGTCCTCATAGCCCGTGCGTTCCGCTTCGGAAAACTCCGCGAACACGGGGGGCAGCATTTCATAAGGGTCCACGACGATTCCATCCCTTTGCGCCCACCATGCGACCGGCTCCTTGTGGTTCAGGCTGCGGATCGCTGAAGTGCCGCCGTACACCGGCTGGCTGTAGAGCGCCCGGAGATGCGCGGAACTTTGCATCAGCGCGGGGAGCACCTTTTTCAAAGACGAGCTGCCCTTGGTCGACGGGTGGTAGTAGTGGCGCTGAGCCAGCGCGCACAGGTCAACCATGTCGCGCGGGCCGGCCACGACGCGCCCGTCCACCTTCCGGTTCGTGATGCTCTCGACGAACGCTTTCAGTTCCGCAGCATCGCCGGGAGGCGGCGTCGCGTGCTCGAGCTGCGCGACCAGTTGGCCAAGCACGGAATTCTCGTGGGTCGCCCAACGGAAGATCGTCCCGTTGTCGCTGCCCAGCGCGGCACGCAATGCCCGCAGGAAAGGGACGCCGGGCTGCACCCCTGGTCCAGCTTCGAGGAACTGCGTCCGGTGCTCGACACGCCCGTCCCTCTGGAGGACATGGTGCGAGAACTGGAAGGCTGTCGTCTGGTAGGGCTGCTGGCCACGGCTGAACGGGATGGCCACAGCGCAGGTCTCGAAATCGATGAAATGCAGCGGGTAGACCCACTGGCGCATCGCAGTGCCAAGGCCCGCCGTATCGATGTAGTGCGAGTCGTTCCCGGGCCACTTGCCGCTGCACTGGAACCATTGCCGCTGCGCGATGCTCAGGCCCTCCGGACCCGGATGCGGATCGTCAAGTGACAGGTCTTCCTGGGTCACATCGCGTGGCTTGAGAACGCCGCGCGCCATCAGGTCCTTCTTCTTGCGGAAGTTCCAGATGTCCAGCACTGTGCCGCCTCCAAAGTCATCTGCTTTCCAGCCGAACGCGTCGGACCAGCACTCGTGGAAACCGCTGCGCGGCGCACGGCCACCGGGATGTTCCCCGGTCCTGAACTCGCAGGCAGCGCACTGGGGTCCGGGCTGTGTGGCGATGCGCTCACCGACGCGGTACGCCGACGCCAGCCTTGCGACGGTCTGCGCGAACGAATCACGCTTGCCTGCGACAACCAACTCGCCCGACAGGATCTGGTCGACCTGGCTGTCCACAGGCACCGCCCTCAGCAGCGGCGCGCCGAGCTCGGAGATGGCCGTGCCGGGTGCGACCTCGATGCGGGCACCGTGGCCGTCACGGCGGATGCGGAAGCGCTGGTTCAGGCCATCAACGGTCGATCTCGCCGACTTGTCAGCCAGCATCAGGAAGGCGCGGTACTTGAACTGAGGGTAGGCAAGGGCGGCCACATGGCGCTGGAAGGCGACGTCCTGCAGGTAGGGCAGCATGCCGGTCTCCAACTGGCCTCTGGCGTTGAGGAAGTCGCCGTTCTTCACGGGATCGTATGACTTGGCTTTGACCTCGATGAGTTCGATCACATCGCCGCGCTTGCGCAGGATGTCGACGCGCACGAAGAGGCCATTGGCTTCCAGTGCGGCTTCATAGATCGTCACATCGGCCTGCTGCAGCAGTTCACGGGTCGTCTCAAGCTGGGAAGCATGGTCACGGTCCAGGACCTCAGTGCCACCCGGATACATCAGGCAGGCGAGAGCACCGACCTGGAAACCACCCTCGGCCAAGGCCTGCAAAAAGCTGTCGTCGAGCGAGTTGTTCTGGTAGTCCGCCTTGCCAGTGTAGAAAAGCTTGGTCGGGCACTCGAGCGCGAGCTTGAAGCGGCTTTTGGTGAGGTAGCGGGGCGGCGCAGCGCGCGAGCCCGCCGGCAGGGCGGTGCTCAAGCTTCCGCCAGCGGCCGAAGCCGGTAAGTCGCCGGGTGCTGAAGCTCGAAGAACAGTTCACCGTCCCCGTGTCCGATGTCACCGCAGGCATCGGTCCAGAAAGTCGAAAGCACAGTTGCTTCCTTCACAAACGATGCCGCCGCATCGTCCTCTTCGATCACCCGGCAGATGTCGGCCTTGGTACATCCTGGCGCAAACAACGTAAGCGTCCCGTCACGGCATCTTGACGTCGCCCCAACGGCGATCGTTCACGTCAGCCCTGCGGTTTCCAGCAGTGC
>NZ_JASJXG010000068.1:0-18630 GCF_035018765.1 Variovorax sp. RTB1 | reverse complement strand
CCCCCGGCAGCGCCGCCAGCCCGCTGCACGACATCGACACCGCGGTGGCGCGGCTGCGTGCCGCACGCGGCGCCATCGACAAGGCAGGCGGCGACTGCCTGCTGGTCGGCCGGGCCGAATGTTTTCTGGTCGGCCGACCCGACCTCGACGAAACGATTCATCGCCTCCGCGCCTACGCCGCAGCCGGCGCCGATTGCCTCTATGCGCCGGGCATCAAGACCCGCGAGCAGATCGCGGCCGTGGTCGCCGGCGTGGCGCCCAAGCCGGTCAATCTGCTGATCGGCTCGACAAGCGATCTCACGATGGCTGAAGTGGCGGAGCTGGGTGTGCGACGCGTCAGCGTGGGTGGCGCGCTGGCACGTGCGGCCTGGGGCGCTTTCTCGAACGCTGCCAAACTGATCGCCGAACAAGGCAGCTTCGACGGCTTCACCCAGGCTGCTTCGGGCAACGAACTCGACAACTTTTTTCGCGCGGACCGCGCGGGCCGTGCATAGCGCCAATCAACGCAACCCTTCATGAACCTGATGCTTTCCCAACCGCCCTCCCCTCGGTTCTCCGATCAGATTTCCCGCCGCCGCCTTGTCGGTGCGACGCTCCTGGCTGCGGTGCTGCCGGCCAGTGCCCCTGCCTTCGCAGGCTTCAACTTCTTCACCAACGAATACACCGCCAGCCGCGTCGAACTGCAGGCGCAGATCGTCAAGCATTTTCCAGTGGCGCAGCGCTATGCGGAGTTGTTCACCGTCGGCCTGCGTGAGCCGCAGTTGAGCCTCGACGCACGCGGCAACAGGGCGACCGTCACTGCGGTGTTGTCGATCGCCAGCCCGCTGCTGCGGTCATCCCCCATGGAGGGCATCGTCTCCGTGAGCAGCGCGCTCAAGTACGACGCGGCCACGCGTTCGCTGCGCCTCGACCAGCCGAAAGCCGAACGCCTCGAACTGCAAGGCGTGGGCGGCAGAGATGCCGAGCGCGTGCAGCAGATCGGCGCCCTCGTTGCGCAGGAGTTGCTGCGTGACCAGGTGCTGCGCAGCTTCACCGCAGAGGAACTCACCGTCGGCCGCAAGACCTACGAGATCGGTGACATCACGGTGGTCGACGACGGGATCAAGGTGCAGTTGCGGTAGGCCCGCTCAGACCGCGTGCAGATGCTGATACAGGATGGTCGAGCCTATCCCGATCAACACCACGCCACCCAGGGCCTCGGCCGAGCGGCCCGCGATTTTGCCGAGCACACGGCCGACCATCACGCCGAGCGTCACCATGATGAAGGTCGCGAAGCCGATCGAGGCGGCAATGGGAAAAATGTTGACGTTCAGGAAAGCCAGCCCGACGCCGACCGCCATGGCATCGATGCTGGTCGCAAAGCCCGTGGTCGCCAACACCCAGAAGGAATGGCGCGTCGGCTTTTCATCCTCTTCTTCGGCAGGCGTCTTCAAGCCCGCGTAGATCATGCGGACGCCTAGAACGCCGAGCAATGTGAAAGCGATCCAGTGATCCCAGGCGTTGACATAGTCGGCGGCTGCATGGCCCAGCACCCAGCCGATCATCGGGGTGATCGCTTCGATGACGCCGAAGATGAGCCCGGTGCGCAGCGCCTCGGACCAGCGCGGGTTCTGTAGGGCCGTGCCTTTGCCGACGGCGGCGGCAAACGCGTCGGTCGACATGGCCAGCGCGAGCAACGCTATTGCGGCGAAATTCATGGTGGGAAATACTTTTTATTGGCTCGGTCGGGCAAGAACAGAGGCGTGTCATCACTGCCCGACTCACATCGTGCTGACACGCCAATGGTCTCGCCAACCTGCAAAGGCTGCCTGCGCCACAGCGTGCAAGGTGCACGCCGAGTATGTTGACGCAGGCGCTTCCGTGAAACGGAAGCCGGCTACTCCCCAATGGGGAGGCTAGTGTAGGTGCTCGAGCACACCGCGGTGCTTCATGCCGCGCAAAATTCCCTAGGGCGAAGGCAATGGGATAACCGTCAGGTGTCGCTCCACTTGCGCAACAGGTTGTGGTACGTGCCAGTCAATGTACGGCGCGCCCGCTCGTCGGCGCCGCTCTGGTTGAGCCGCTGGATCGCGGTGTCCATGTCGAACAGCAACGCGCGATCACCAGCATCGCGCACCAGGCTTTGCACCCAGAAAAAGCAGGCGACCCGCACGCCCCGTGTGATCGGCGTGACCTGATGCACGCTGGTCGCCGGATAGACGACGAGATCGCCAGCGGCCAGCTTGACGCTCTGCATGCCGTGCGTGTCTTCCATCTGCAGTTCCCCGCCGTCGTAACTTTCCGGGTCGGAAAGGAACAACGTCGCAGAAAGATCGGTGCGCAGCTTGCGGCCGGTATGCGGATGAATGCGCACGCCACCGTCGACGTGCAGGCCGAAGGTCATGCCCTCGCTGTAGCGGTTGAACATCGGCGGGTACAGCAGGTTGGGCAACGCCGCGCTGATGAAGGTCGGGTTGCGCTCGAGCGCAGCGGCCACGATGTCCTGGCACGCATGCGCCACTTCGGCACGCTCGTCGATCTGCTGGTTGAACTTGACCGGCGCACCCTGGTGGCCGGCCGTGGCGCGACCGTCGACCCAGGCATCGCCCGCTGCGTCGAGCCGAGTGCGCACCTCGGCCAGCGCATCGGCATCGAGAACTTTCGGAATGCAGACCAGCATGAAGGCAGTTTGGCGCTGTCAAAAACGGTAGTTGAGCGACACCGTGGCCGCTCGACCCGAACCCGGCACGGAGCGCCCTCCATCTGACGGAATCAGGGCATCGTAGTAGTACTTGTTCGACAGGTTGAACAGATTCAGGCGAATGTCGTACTTGGGCTGATGGTAAGCCAGCAGCGCGTCGAAGCGCACGTAGCCAGGCACCCGCACGAGATTGGTGTTGTTCGCGAACCGGTGCGCGTTGTAGGTGGCGCCGCCGCCCACTTCCCACTCAGGCGTGATGGCGTACGACGCCCAGAAACTGGCCGAATCTTTCGGCGTGTTGGCAGGCGTCTTGCCGAGCGTGCCGGGTGCGATGCCTTCGATGATGGTGGCATCGAGGTGCGTGTAGGCGCCGAACAGCTGGAGCTGATCGGTGATGCGACCAGCGACGCCCGCTCGAGCACCGTTGACGCGCACTGTGCCCGTGGCCGTGTATGTGCCGTCGTTGTTTTGTGCGCGCGCATTGGTCTGCGTGATCTGGAACGCGGCGGCGCTGAAAGACAGATTGCCGTTCATCGTGTCCCACTTGCCGCCAACCTCGTACGACTTATTTTTTTGCGGTGGCAAAGGCTGTGTGCCGCCGGTGGTCGCGACCAGTTGCTCGAGCGATGGATTGAACGACGTGCTGTAAGACGCGTAGTACGACTGCTCCGGGGTCGGCTGCCAGATGGCGCCGGCACGCACGCTGTTGAAATTGACCGTCTGCTGCTCGTAGCCAAGTGTCGTGGCGCTGGTGACGGTGTTCGCGATATCGGCCTTGTAGCGGTCGTGGCGCACACCCGCGACCAGCTTCCACTGCGGGCTCAGCTCGATCGTGTCGTTGACATAGGCAGCCACCGTCGTGGCAGTGGCGGTCGCCAGATTGCCCGGACGGCTCGGCGCGTTGAGTGGCGAATCGGTTTCGATGGGGAAAGCCAGCGGCGTGCAGGACACATAGCCGCTGGTGGTGCCCGCCGGGTTCAGTGCGACGCCGCCACAGCTGCCGTTGCGGTAGTACGCCTGGTTGCGGTAGGTGTCCCGACCCAGTTCGAAACCGGTCAGCAGCGTGTGCTTGATCGATCCCGTGTCGAACTTGGTGCTCAGTTCCGTCAAATTGAAGAGCGACTTGTCGTTGATCACCCGGTCGTGGCTTTGCTGGCGCACCCACAGCTGCTCGAGCGGCAGCGTGCTGGACACCGCAGCCGGCGCGGCGGTGGTGCCGGTCGACGACGCGATGAACGAGCCGTTGGCGGCGCGCCGGCCGATGTTCTGCGGCGATGTTTCACGCGCATCCGTCGTCACGTCGTTCAACTGCGTCTGGTTGCGGATCGTCGTTGTTGGCGTGATCTTGTGCGTGACCAGCGCGCCGAACGCCCGGATGTCGGAAATCGTGCGGTCGTCGCTGTCGCCATACGCGGTGTTGCGATCGACCTTGGCCGGCCGGCCGTTGAGGCCGAGCACGCCGTAGTCCGCCATGTCGCGGTTGTGCTGAACCAGTGCCGACAAAGTGACTTGCGTTGGCGTCCCGATGCCCAACTTGAGCATCGGCGCGATGCCGACGTCTTGCAGGCGGGTCTGGTCGCGCGTGGTGGCATTGCCGTCCTGGCCCATCGCGGAGAGGTGAAAGGCCGATGTGTCGGACATCGGCTGGTTGAGGTCGACGGTGGTGCGCACCAGCCCGGTGGTGCTGGCCGACACCGACGCTTCGGCGGATGGCGTCAGCGTCGGCCGTTTGCTCACCTGGTTGATGACGCCGCCGGTGCTGCCCCGCCCGAACAGCATCGACGACGGGCCCATCAGCACTTCCACCGAATCGAGCGCGAAGATGTCGCGGTAGTACTGCGCCCGATCGCGTGCCCCGTCGAGGTAGATGTCGGTGCGTGCGGAGAAGCCGTTCAGGTTGATGTTGGTGCCGATCTGGCCACCCTCGGCGCCGCCGATCGTTAACCCCGGCACGTTGCGCAACGCACTCGCCAGGGATGTCGCGCCCTGCGACTGCATCAGCGCCTGGTTGATGACAGTGATCGACTGCGGAATGTCGCGCAGTTCGGCCGGCAGCCGGCTGATCGACGCCGCGTTCGGGCCAAAGCTGGACTTGTCGGCCATGCCTTCGACCTGGATCTCGCGCAGCGTCGGCGGCACTGACGTCGATGCGGCGGGCGCGGCACCTGGCGATGGCGTGGCCGCTGTCAGGGATGCAGGACTCACGGCTGGTTGCGCTGCTTGCTGCGCCCAGGCGCCGGAGACAGAAACAAGGCTAAGGAGCGCCAGCGTGATGGGCTTTCTGCGGCTTGGCAGGGTGTCGAGTCGGGTCATGGTGTCTTGTCTTCGATCAGGCGGCTGCGCGGTTGCGAAGATGCACCGGCCAGCGTCTTAATTTTGACTGCGAATCGTTCTTATTTGTTATTACCGACTGCTTTGTGAACGCGACGAGACAAGGCAACAAGAAAACATTAACTAGTCAGGCTGGAGACAGATTCATATTCGCTAAACATGGAACTTTTTGAAGCGACGAAAGGCTCCGTGCAAATCTGGCACCCAGCACCATCGAAAACGACAAAAACGTATAAGTTGACATCCGGAAACGTAGTAGCACGCAACCCGATCGCGCTCTTACTATTCGCGTCGAGTGAGGTGCCTGACACCGAGCCGCAGAGACAAACGGCGCCGACCTGAAGCAGTCGGAGACCGTCAATGGAGACAGTCGATGAAACCAGACCTCGAGGTCGTTCAGATAGGACGCGCCCACTCCTTCAAGGCATGGGAGCACGGCTATCCATTCAGGACCGTGCGCTGGCACTTCCACCCGGAGTGCGAACTCCATCACGTGGTGGAGACCACTGGCCGCTGCTTCGTCGGCGACTACATCGGCGATTTCGCGCCGGGCCATCTGGTGCTGACCGGTCCCAACCTTCCTCACAACTGGGTCAGCGATCTCGCCGCCGGCACGTCGGTACCGCTGCGCGGCCGCGTCCTGCAGTTCAACGAGCAGTTCATCCGGGATGCGTCCGAAATCCTGCCTGAGCTTTGCTCATTTCTTCCGGTGTTGGAAATGAGCCGGCGCGGCGTGCTTTTCACGCCAGCCACGGCGGCCATGGTCGGCCCGAAGATTCAGGAGTTGATCGGTGCGACCGACATCCGGCGCATCGAACTCTTCGCCTCGATCCTTGGCGCGCTGAGCCGGGACACGGGCAGCCGCCCGATGACCAGCAGCGACTATCACCCGGACCCGCATGGCTTCATGGCGAACGGGATCAACGCGGCGCTCGACTACATCCGCGCTCACCTGACCGAATCTTTTGGGGAACCCGAACTGGCCGTGATCTCGCGACTCAGCACCAGCGCCTTCTCGCGCAGCTTTCGCCGGCACACCGGCATGGCACTCGGTCAATACGTCAATCGGCTTCGCATCAACCTCTCGACGCAGCTTCTGATGAGCGATGACGACATGACGATCACCGACATCTGCTTCGCCTCGGGCTTCAAGAACATTTCCAATTTCAACCGGCAGTTTCTTCGGCAAAAGGGCATTCCGCCATCGCGCTTTCGAGCCTTGCTGGCCGAGAACGCCGGCATTGCCGAAGCGGCTTGAGAAAGGAGTTTCACATCGAGGCACGAAGGTGCATCCGAAACAGTCAGCGAGAGAGAGATTTGCAACCCACGCCGGCAACCCCTTGCGCCGGTCATTCAAAGAAAAGAGACAACCTCATGAAGAAACTTTCCAGCCCTTCTTTCAGCGCGACCGCGCTCGCAATGGCAATCGGTCTCACGACCGGAACGGCAGCGTTTGCCGCACCGTCCGGGACCGTCGCTTTCCTGATGCCCGACCAGGCTTCGACGCGCTACGAACAGCACGACTTTCCCGGCTTCAAGGCCGAGATGAGCAAGCTCTGCGCGGACTGCAAAGTGCTCTATCAGAACGCCAACGGCGATGTCGCGCAGCAGCAGCAGCAATTCAACTCGGTGATCTCGCAAGGCGCCAAGGTCATCGTCCTGGACCCGGTGGATTCGACTTCCGCGGCGTCGCTGGTCAAGCTCGCCCAGAGCAAGGGCGTGAAGGTCATCGCATATGACCGTCCGGTGCCCACGACGCCAGCCGACTACTACGTGTCTTTCGACAACGAAGGCATCGGCAAGGCTATCGCCGAGTCGCTGGTGCAGCACCTCAAAGACAACAAGGTGCCGATGGACAAGGGCGGCCTGCTGGAAGTAAACGGTTCCCCCACCGATGCGGCTGCGGGCCTAATCAAGAAAGGCATCCACGCCGGCCTGGAGAACAGCGGATACAAGACACTGGCCGAGTTCGACACGCCTGAATGGGCGCCGCCCAAGGCACAGCAGTGGGTGAGCGGGCAGATCACCCGCTTCAGCACGCAGATCATCGGCGTGGTCGCCGCCAACGACGGCACGGGCGGGGGCGCCATCGCCGCCTTCAAGGCAGCCGGAGTGAACCCGGTGCCGACCGTTACGGGCAACGACGCCACGATCGCCGCCTTGCAATTGATCATCGCGGGCGACCAGTTCAACACGATTTCCAAGCCAAGCGAGATCGTGGCGGCCGCAGCGGCCCGAGTCGCCGTCGGCTTCCTGGCCGGCGAGACGCCCAAGTCGGAAATGAAACTCTACGACACGCCTTCGCAACTCTTCGTACCCGCAGTCGTCACGGCGAAGAACCTGAAAGCGGAAATCATCGACAAGAAGATCGCCACGGCCAATGAACTTTGCACCGGGCGCTACGCCGACGGCTGCAAGAAGCTCGGCATTTCCAACTGACAGACAGCAGGCTCCACCAGAAGGCTTCGAGTCGATGACCGATCCAACCCCCCCACGGCGTTCTGCAGGCGAACTGGTCTTGAGCCTGCGCAACGTCTCCAAGCGCTTCGGCGCAGTGTCAGCCCTGACGGACATCGACCTCGACGTTCACGCCGGTGAAGTGGTCGCGCTGGTCGGCGACAACGGCGCCGGCAAATCGACCCTGGTAAAGGTGCTGGCCGGTGTCCACCAGCCCAGCGCCGGGACCATTCACTTCGGCGGCAAACAGGTCACGCTAGACAACCCCGGCGCGGCGCTCGATCTGGGCATCGCCACCGTGTTCCAGGACCTGGCCCTGTGCGAGAACCTCGACGTCGTCGCCAACATTTACCTCGGGCGCGAGCTCAATGCCCTGTGCCTCGACGAGGTCGCGATGGAGGTCAAGGCCTGGACACTGCTCAACGAGTTGTCGGCCCGCATTCCGAATGTGCGCGATGTCGTCGCATCGCTGTCGGGCGGACAGCGCCAGACCGTGGCCATCGCACGCTCCCTGTTGCTCGACCCCAAGTTGATCATGCTGGACGAACCCACCGCGGCGCTGGGCGTCGCACAGACCGCCGAAGTGCTGAACCTGATCGAGCGGGTGCGCGATCGCGGACACGCGGTGATCATGATCAGCCACAACATGGAAGACGTCCGGGCGGTCGCGGACCGGATCGTCGTCTTGCGGCTCGGCCGCAACAACGGCGTGTTCTATCCCGATTCCTCCAACCAGGAATTGGTGGCCGCCATCACCGGCGCGACCGAAAACGCGGTGTCCCGCCGGGCCGGCCGGCGCCAGGAAGCGCAGCACGTCGACAAGCGGGAGAACGCATGACCACCGAAGCGAAAAACGTGTTGCAACCGCAGCCGCTGCTGGACCGCAGCGACGTCCGCGTCAAGCATGCTGAAGGCCTCGGCGGCACCGTCTCCGCCTTCGTCGAGCGCGTCCGCTCCGGCGACCTGGGCTCGCTGCCGGTGATCGTCGGCCTCGTCATTATCTGGACCGTCTTCACCAGCTTGAACCCGGTGTTTCTTTCGGCCG
Organism: Variovorax sp. RTB1; assembly: GCF_035018765.1. Classification (NCBI taxonomy): domain Bacteria; kingdom Pseudomonadati; phylum Pseudomonadota; class Betaproteobacteria; order Burkholderiales; family Comamonadaceae; genus Variovorax; species Variovorax sp. RTB1. The sequence goes on along the minus strand of NZ_JASJXG010000068.1, from coordinate 10,117 downwards.
ACAACCTGGTCAACCTGCTGTTCGATTGTTCGACCACGGGCGTCATCGCGCTGGGCATCGTCTGCGTATTGATGGTCGGGCAGATCGACCTTTCCGTCGGCTCGATGAGCGGCTTCGCTTCGGCTCTGCTCGGCATGCTCTGGGTCAATCAGGGCTGGCCGCTGCTCGTGGCGATCGTCGTCGCACTGCTGGTCGGTGGCTTGATCGGCGCGGTCTATGCCCTGCTTTTCAACCGGCTCGGCATGCCCAGTTTCGTCGCCACTTTGGCCGGCCTGCTGGCGATCCTCGGCCTGCAGTTGTACGTGCTGGGCAACAGCGGCTCCATCAACCTGCCCTACGGTTCGACGATGGTCGACTTCGGGCAAATGCTGGTCATGCCGGCCATCGTGTCGCACCTGCTGGCACTGGCGCCCGGTGCCGTAATCCTGCTGATGGGCCTGCGCACGCGCACGCGCCGGCAGGCAGTCAGCCTGTCGGCACCGTCGGTGGCGAGCCTGCTGGTTCGCGTCGTCGCCATCACGGTGTTGCTGGAGGTGGTGGTTGCCTACCTGAACCACGGACGCGGCGTGCCGCTGATGTTCGGCCTGTTTCTCGCGCTCGCGGTCGCCATGGACTACGCGCTGAAACGCACGCGCTGGGGCCGCTCGATGAACGCGGTGGGTGGCAACCGAGAGGCTGCGCGCCGCGCAGGCATCAACGTCAACATGATCTTCACCAGCGCCTTCGTCCTGTGCGCAAGCCTGGCGTCGCTGGGCGGCGTGCTGACCGCGGCCCGTTTGGCCTCGGCCAGCCAGCAGGCCGGCACGGGCGACGTCAACCTGAACGCGATCGCCGCGGCCGTCATCGGCGGAACGAGTCTCTTCGGAGGTCGCGGCAGTGCCTATTCGGCGGTGCTCGGCATCATCGTGATCCAGTCGATCGCCAGCGGCCTGACGCTGCTCAACCTTTCTTCATCGCTGCGATTCATGATCACCGGCGCCGTGTTGGCGATCGCAGTGATCGTCGACTCGATCGCCCGCCAGTCCCGCGTGTCGCATGGACGATCGTGATCAGCCGAGCCAACCGAAAACTCACACCATGAACGAATCTTTCAAGGGTCGCGTTGCGGCCATCACCGGCGCGGCATCGGGCATCGGCCTGGAATGCGCGCGTGCGCTGGTCGACGCCGGTGCCAGGGTCGTGCTCATCGACCGCGACGGCGCCAAGCTGGCGCAGGTCTGCAAGGCGCTGGGACCTGAAGCCCTGGCGCTGACAGTCGATCTGCTCAAGCCGGAAGACAACTCGTCGATGCTGCCCAGGATCCTCGCGCTGGCGGGCGGCCTGCACATCTTCCATGCCAACGCCGGCGCCTATGTCGGCGGCGATGTCGTCGAAGGACATCCCGACGAATGGGATCGCGTGCTCAACCTGAACGTGAACGCAGCGTTCCGCTCAGTGCACGCCGTGCTGCCGCACCTGGTCGCGCAAAAGTCGGGCGACATCATCTTCACAAGTTCGATCGCCGGCATCGTCCCGGTTGCCTGGGAGCCGATCTACACCGCGTCCAAGTTCGCGGTGCAGGCGTTCGTGCACACCACGCGGCGGCAGCTTTCCAAGCATGGCGTGCGGGTCGGCGCGGTCGCACCGGGTCCGGTGGTGACCGCGCTGCTCGACGACTGGCCCAAGGCCAAGATGGACGAGGCATTGGCCTCCGGCAGCCTGATGCAACCGAAAGAGGTCGCCGACTGCGTGATGTTCATGCTGACCCGACCGCGCAACGTGACGATCCGCGACATCGTCGTGCTGCCCAACAGCGTCGATCTCTGATGAAGCTGCCGACACGCACAGCACCGGACGGATACGTCATCGGCGTAGACGTGGGCACCGGCAGCGCCCGGGCCGGCGTCTTCGATCTCGCAGGGCGCATGCTGGCATCCGCCAAGCAAGACATCGCTTTGTTTCAGGCACCGGGCTCGATCGTCGAACAGTCGAGCAACGAGATCTGGGCCGCCGTGTGCACGTCGGTCCGGAGCGCTGTGGCGCAGTCGGGCGTGTCGTCCGACCTGGTGGTCGGCATCGGCTTCGACGCCACATGCTCGCTGGTCGTGCTCGGCCAAGGCGGCAAGCCGTTGCCGGTCGGTCCGAGCGACGACCCGGAGCGCAACATCATCGTCTGGATGGACCATCGCGCCGTGACGCAGGCCGATCGGATCAATGCCACCGGCCACGATGTGCTCAAGTACGTCGGCGGCCGCATCTCTCCAGAGATGGAGACGCCGAAGCTGCTCTGGCTGCGCGAGAACAAACCCGCCGTCTTCGCCGACGCGTGGCAGTTCATGGACCTGACCGATTTCCTGACTTGGCGCGCGAGCGGCGACCTGTCACGGTCGACCTGCACGGTCACCTGCAAATGGACCTACCTGGCCCATGAAGACCGCTGGGACGCGAGTTACTTCCGCACCATCGGCCTGGACGTGCTGGCCGACGAAGCCTTCGAACGGATCGGCAACAAAGTCGTCGCACCAGGCACGGCGCTCGGCAGCGGATTGACGCCGGCCGCGGCCAGGGAGCTCGGCTTGCCAACAGGAACGCCGGTCGGCGCTGGCGTCATCGACGCGCATGCGGGAGGCATCGGCACCGTGGGGGTCGACGGCGATCCTTTCTCTGCGTTGGCCTACGTCTTCGGCACCTCGTCATGCACCATGACCAGCACCCGTGCGCCGGTGTTCGTGCCGGGCGTCTGGGGGCCCTATTACTCGGCGATGGTGCCGCACACCTGGCTGAACGAAGGCGGCCAATCGGTGGCCGGTGCTGCGATCGAACAGTTGTTGTCGATGCATCCGCTGGCGCCCGAAGCGCGACAGCAGGCGCAAGCCGCAGGCCAGTCCCTGGTGACGATGCTGGCCGATATCGCCGCGCAAAAGACCCGCAGTCTGTCCGACGCGGTGCGGCTGGCGGATGGCCTTCATGTCGTACCGGAGTTTCTCGGCAACCGGGCGCCGATGGCCGATCCGCATGCAAGGGCGGTGATCGTGGGCCTGGGCATGGCCAACGACATGGACAGCCTCATCGCGCTGTACATCGCGGGCATTTGCGGTATCGCCTACGGGCTGCGCCAGATCATCGAGGCGCAGACCGCAGCCGGCGCTCCGATCGAGCGAATCATGATCAGCGGCGGCGCCGGCCGCCTGGATCTGGTGCGACAACTGCTCGCCGATGCGACCGGCAAAGTCGTGGTCGCGGCCGATGCGGAAGAGCCGGTGCTGCTCGGTGCCGCGATGCTGGGAAGCGTGGCGGCCCGTGCCTTCGACGATGTCGGCGCCGCGATGTCCGGCATGTCGCAAACAGGAAGAACCTTCCTCCCCGACAGCGGCGCCAACGCCGCACTGCACCTGACGCGCTTTCGCGCCTTCGAGCAATTGCAAGCTCTGGCACGGGAGCTTCGGCAAGCAACCGCTGCATAACGCAGCGCACGCTCCCGCTAACGACATGAATCTCCTCAAAACATGGATCGCGTGCATCGCGCTGGTCAGCAGCTCGATGGCATTTGCCCAAGCCGCGCTGCCAAGGGTCGATGCCGAAGTGCGTGATGTCGACTCGGCGGCCCGGACGATCACGCTCGCGCACGGCCATATCGAAAACGTCGACATGCCAGCCATGACGATGACGTTTCGCGTCAAGGATGCGTCGTTGCTCGACGAGGTCAGGACCGGCGACAAGGTGCGCTTCAGCGCGGACAAGGTCGACGGCCAGATCACTCGTCGCGATCAAGCCGGCGAACTGACACGGCGAGTTACCGGGTGGCGCCGAGCGACCTCCATAATCGGCCGCCATGCCTTTCCAGTCGTCGTCCCCGCCCCGTGTTTCCGCCACCGTCGCGCCCGCCGCGGCTTCGTCTGCATCACCACCGTCCGCACCGTCCGGCGGCGCCATCACCGACGTCGCCGGCATCGAAGTCGGTCACTTCTCCGACACGCGTCGGCCCACCGGCTGCACCGTGATCATCTCGCGCGACGGCGCTGTCGGCGGTGTCGACGTGCGAGGTGCCGCCCCCGGCACGCGCGAAACCGACCTGCTGGCGCCCGGCAACTTCGTGCAGCAGGTGCACGCGGTGATGTTGGCAGGCGGCAGTGCATGGGGGTTGGCCGCAGCGGATGGCGCCATGCGCTATCTCGAAGAACAAGGCGTCGGCCTCGACGTGCGCTTCGGCACCCTGCCGATCGTACCGGCGGCCGTGCTGTTCGATCTGCCGATGGGCGATGCGCGCATTCGGCCCGATGCCGAGTCGGGCTACGCGGCCTGCGTCGCTGCGTCCAGCGCCGCACCCGCGGAAGGCAATGTCGGCGCGGGCAGCGGTGCACTGGTCGGCAAACTTTTCGGCGTCGACCGCGCCATGAAGGGCGGCATCGGCACGGCCTCGGTCACGGTCAATGGCGTGACGGTCGGCGCGCTGATCGCGGTGAACTCACTGGGCGATGTGCTCGATCCGGACACGGCGCAAGTCGTTGCCGGCGCCCGCACCGTCGACGGCAAGTCATTGCTCGACACGCGCCGCGCCTTGCTGCGCGGTGAAATGCCCAAGCCCTTGCTGGCCGGCACCAACACCACCATCGGCGTGATCGCCACTGATGCGGTGCTGACCAAGGTGCAGGCGAATCGCCTTGCCAACGTGGCGCACGACGGCCTGGCCCGCGCCATCAATCCTGTCCATACGATGAGCGACGGCGACACGCTGTTCGTGCTGGCCACCGGCCGCGTCGCGCTGGCCGACGACGCACCCGGCATGACGGTGCTTGGCACCATGGCGGCCGAGGTCGTGGCGCGCGCGACCTTGCGCGCGGTGCGGGCAGCGCGATCGGTCAAGACGGACAAACTCGACATTCCTTGCGCAAGCGACCTGATGCGATCTGGGCACTCGCCAGTGACACGCAACTGAACCCTGGACTGCCTTCATGCCAAAGACTCTCAAGCTGATCCTGCTTTCCATCCGCGACCTGATCGTGTCGGCCGGCCCGGTCGTCTTCATCGTGATCGCAGCGCTGGTCGCCGCGTATTGGTACCTCGACCCACAGCCACCCAAGCACGTGACGTTGGCGACCGGCCCGGCCGGCAGCGCGTACGCCGAGTTCGGCAAGCGCTATGCCAGCGCACTCAAAGCCAACGGCATCACCGTCGACCTGAAGGCCACGAACGGCGCAGCGGACAACCTGCAGTTGCTGCGCAATGGCGAGGCCGACGTGGGCTTCGTGCGAGGCGGCAACGCCGATGCGGGCGCTGACGAAGACGCCGGCCTGACCTCGCTCGGCAGTCTGTTCTATGAGCCGCTCTGGCTGTTCTATCGAACCGATTCCGCGCAGAAGATCGATCGCAAGACCAGCACGCTCACCTCGCTCGCCCAACTGCGCGGCCTGCGCGTGAACGTCGACAAGGCGGGCAGCGGCGTGCCCGACATCATGGATAAGCTACTCAAGGCCAACCACATCGACGAGACGACAATGCAGTTGTCCAACCTCGAGCCGGCACCCGCCACCGAGGCGTTGCAGGCGGGCATGCTCGACGCCATCGTGCTGGCGTCGGCGCCGCAGTCGCCTCTGGTGCAGCGCTTGTTGCGCGCACCCGGCATTCAGCTGATGGACTTTGGCCAGAGCGATGCGTATGCCCGGCGCTTTCCGTTTCTGTCGGCCGTCGCCTTGCCGCGCGGCGTGGTCGACCTCGCTTCCGATCTGCCGCCGCACGATGTGTCTCTGGTCGCTGCGACCACTTCGTTGATCTCGCGGGAGCACACGCATCCGGCCTTGCGTCAGCTGTTCGCTGAAAGCGCGCAATCGATTCATGGCGGCGCCGGCTGGTTCAACCGGGCGCGCGATTTTCCGAACACCAAGACTAGCGAACTTCCCGTGAGCCCTGAAGGCGACCGCGCCATCAACGGCACACCACCTTTCTGGCAACGCTACTTGCCTTTCTGGGCCAGCAACCTGGTCGAGCGCATGTGGCTGGTGCTCGGCGGCCTTGTCGTGCTGATGCTGCCCTTGAGCAAGATCGTGCCGCCGCTCTATCAGTTCCGCGTACGAAGCCGGGTGTTCCGCTGGTACGCGCGGTTGCGCGAGATCGAGACCAAGGTCGATGCGCGCAAGGGCGATCGCGATGGCCTACTCGACGAGCTCGACGAACTCGATCGCGTGACGCACCGCATCACCGTGCCGCTGTCTTATACCGATGAGCTCTATGCACTGCGCAACAACATCTATGCGGTGCGAAAGCGGCTGCTGGCGACCTGGCCGCGCAGCGCACCGAAGGCGACGGTGGCTCCCACGCCGACGCGCTGAAACTTCGCATGTGCCAGGAGCCGCCGGGCCATCGGTCTTGTATTGATCGTGACGTCACAGCAACAGGCAGGTGCAAAAAAACCGCACTGAAGCGGTTTCATTTGTAAGCGCAATGCAGCGCGGCGGGCTGTTGGCCTACTTGAGCGCCTTGTAGCGCATGCGCTTGGGCTTGGCGCCCTCTTCGCCCAGACGCCTCTTCTTGTCGGCCTCGTACTCCTGGTAGTTGCCGTTGAAGAAAGTCCATTGGCTGTCGCCTTCGGCCGCGAGGATGTGCGTGGCGATGCGGTCCAGAAACCAGCGGTCATGGCTGATGACCATGACTGTGCCGGCGAACTCGAGCAACGCGTCTTCGAGCGCGCGCAACGTTTCCACGTCCAGGTCGTTCGACGGTTCATCGAGCATCAGCACGTTGCCGCCGGCAATCAGTGTCTTGGCCAGGTGCAGGCGACCGCGCTCGCCGCCCGACAGCGTGCCGACTTTCTTTTGCTGGTCGGCGCCGTTGAAGTTGAAGCGACCTGCATACGCACGGCTCGGCATCTGGAACTTGCCGACGTTGATGATGTCCAGGCCGTTGGAGATGTCTTCCCACACGGTCTTCTGGTTCGCCAGTTCGTCGCGGTGCTGGTCGACGAAGGCGGCCCGGACGGTCGAGCCGATGATGACCTGGCCGCTATCGGGCTGCTCCTTGCCTGCGATCAGCTTGAACAGCGTCGACTTGCCGGCGCCGTTCGGCCCGATGATGCCGACGATCGCGCCCGGTGGAACGGTGAAGCTCAAGTTGTCGATCAGCATCCGGTCACCGAAGGACTTGCTGACGTTGTGGAACTCGAACACCTGCTGGCCGAGCCGCTCCGCCACGGGAATGAAGATTTCCTGCGTCTCGTTGCGCTTCTGATACTCCATGTCGCTCAGTTCTTCAAAGCGCGCGAGACGCGATTTGCTCTTGGCCTGGCGCGCCTTGGGGTTCTGGCGCGACCATTCCAGTTCCTTCTTCAGTGCCTTGGCGTGGGCTTCTTCGCCCTTTTGCTCCTGCGCCAGGCGCTCGCCCTTTTGCTCCAGCCACGTGCTGTAGTTGCCCTTCCACGGAATGCCGCGACCGCGGTCCATTTCCAGAATCCATTCGGCCGCGTTGTCCAGGAAGTAGCGGTCATGGGTGATGGCCACCACAGTGCCGACGAAACGCTTGAGGAACACTTCCAGCCACTCGACCGATTCGGCGTCCAGGTGGTTGGTCGGCTCGTCGAGCAGCAGCATGTCCGGCTTGGACAGCAGCAGGCGGCACAGCGCAACGCGGCGCTTTTCGCCGCCCGAGAGCAAGCCGATCGTCGCATCCCACGGCGGCAGGCGCAGCGCGTCGGCAGCAATCTCCAATTGGTGCTCAGAGTCAGTGCCGGCAGTGGCGATGACGGCTTCCAGCTGGGCTTGCTCTGTCGCCAGCGCGTCGAAGTCGGCGTCGTCCGCGCCATAAGCGACGTAGACCTCTTCAAGACGCGCCTTGGCCGCAAACACGGCGCCCATGGATTCTTCGACCGACTGGCGCACCGTGTGCTCGTTATTGAGCTTGGGTTCCTGCTCGAGGTAGCCGATCGTCAGGCCCGGCATGGGCAGTGCCTCGCCCTCGTACTCCTTGTCGACGCCGGCCATGATCTTGAGCAGGGTCGATTTGCCCGAGCCATTCAGGCCGAGCACGCCAATCTTGGCGCCGGGGAAAAACGAGAGTGAAATGTCTTTCAAGAGCTGCCGCTTGGGCGGCACCGTCTTGCTGACACGGTTCATCGAATAGACGTATTGGGCCATCTGTATTGACTGCTTTGGATAAACGTTGATTGCGCAAAAAAGGTTGCGCGGGCGCCACGACGACATTCTCGAAATCGGGCGCGGCAACCTCCGATTATCGACTCATGCGACAATGCTCCTCGTTGCCGGGTCCAGTTGCCCGCTACACCGGCTCTCTGCCGGGGACAAGATGGCTTTTCGCATTTGCATGCAACAAGCTCTCGGCTCCCACTCCTGACCTTCATCTGCCCCTACTGGCTTCGCGTCGCACAAGACGTTGAGCGGGCCGATACCACTGCGCCGTGTAAGGCGCTTATTGCTTCCAATGAATTTTGATGATCTGAAGTTGGCTCCTGCCATCTTGAAGGCTGTGCACGAGCATGGCTACGACACCCCGACCCCCATCCAGGCGCAAGCCATCCCCGTGGTACTCGACGGGCATGACCTGCTCGGCGGCGCCCAGACCGGCACCGGCAAAACGGCGGCCTTCACGCTGCCGATGCTGCACAAGCTCACCTTGAGCGCCAGTGGCACCAACAAGTTCGGTGGCACCGCCATCCGTGCTTTGGTGCTCACCCCGACGCGTGAACTCGCGGCCCAGGTCGAAGAGTCCGTTCGCACCTACGGCAAGTACCTCGATCTCGAATCGACGGTGATCTTCGGCGGTGTCGGCATGAACCCGCAAATCAGCAAACTGAAGAAGGGTGTCGACATCCTGGTCGCCACGCCGGGCCGCCTGCTCGACCTGCAGCAGCAAGGCATGCTCGACCTGTCGCAAGTGCAGATCCTGGTACTCGACGAAGCTGACCGCATGCTCGACATGGGCTTCATCCACGACGTGAAGAAGATCCTCGCACTGGTGCCCAAAGACAAGCAGAGCCTGCTGTTCTCAGCCACCTTCAGCGATGAAATTCGCGACCTCGCCGCCACGCTGCTGAAGAACCCGCAAAGTGTTCAGGTAACGCCGGCCAATACGACCGTGCAGCGCATCACGCAGACCATTCACCCGGTCGGCCGCGGCAAGAAAAAGGCGCTGCTCGCGCACGTGATCAACGAGCACAACTGGAGCCAGGTCCTGGTGTTCACCCGCACCAAGTTCGGCGCCAACAGCGTGGCCGAGTTCCTGACGAAGAACGGCATTCAGGCGATGGCGTTGCACGGCAACAAGAGCCAGAGCGCGCGCACGCAAGCGCTGGCCGGCTTCAAGAGCGGTGACATCCGCGCGCTGGTCGCGACCGACATCGCAGCACGCGGCATCGACATCGACGAGTTGCCGCACGTCGTCAACTTCGAAATCCCGAACGTCAGCGAAGACTACGTGCACCGCATCGGCCGCACTGGCCGTGCCGGTTCGAGCGGCGAGGCGGTGAGCTTCGTGTGCCTGGACGAAGAAGGTTTTATGCAGGAGATCGAGCGCTTCACCAAGCAGCAGATCCCGGTGAAGATCGTCGAAGGCTTCGGCCCCGAAGAAGGTGAACGCGCCGAGCCTATCGCCATGGGTCGCCAGACGATCTGGGGCGGTGCCGGTCGTCCGCCGAGCCGTGATGTGATGCAGGCTGCGGCCAAGGCCGCACGTACCGAAATGCTCAGCCGTATTCGCGAGAACAAGGCCGGCCAGGGCGGTGAACGCTCGGGCGGCGGTGGCGGTGGAAATGGCGGCGGTGGTGGCGGTCAACGTCGCGGCGGCGGTGGCGGCCAGGGACAGGGCCAAGGCCAGGGCCGCAATGCCAACGGCGGCGGTCAGGGTCCACGTGGCCCGGGCGGCCGTGCACCGCAAGGTCAAGGTCGCGGCCCGCAAGGCCCGGCACGTGCGCCGCATCACGCGCCATTCGCGCCGCGTGAACCCCGCGAGGCACGTGAGCCACAGGGCTCGCTCGATGAGCGCCAGCCGCGTCATCACGGCAACAGCCACAGCCCGACCCAGGCCAATCAGGTAGCGCAGCAGCGCGCCGAGTCGATCACGAGCGGCGTCGAGGGTCAGCCGGATCCGTTGCGCACGAGCGGCGACCACATGGGCGCCGGTCGCGGACGCGGCG
>NZ_JASJXG010000067.1:0-21390 GCF_035018765.1 Variovorax sp. RTB1 | reverse complement strand
CCCGTAGTGGGATTGCGCGTGCCACCGCCTCCATAGGGCGTGGTCAATGCCGCCCCATTGGGAAAGTATCGGCCGCCATCGCCCACCACCAAGTACAGGGTCGTGCCATTGGCAACAAAGCCGCCTTTGGCAAAGGCGCCAGCGCCACCGTAACCTCCGTAGCCGCTGTTACCAAACTCACTGACATTGACCCAATAGCCCGTCGCTCCCGCCGCGCCCCAGACGCGGGACTCGACGTAATTGCCCGCCGGGACGGCGAGGGTCTGGTCACCGCCGGAATTGGTCACCACCCTGCAGTTGTTGTAAGCAGCGCCCGCCCCGGGTTGCCCTGCCGGCACCGTGCCGCTCGGCGTGCAGGACGTGACCGCCGCCTGTGCCGGCAGCGCGAACATGGTGGAAGCCGCTACCGTCCAAGCAACCGCAACCAGCCGGCGCCGCATGGCCGCGACGAAATGCGGGCTACGCCACACGTGACTGGTTAACGACCTGAAGCCAGTAACCAGCTTCCTTCGATTTGGAGTGCGTTCGCATCCGGTGTTCTACCTTGGTGAATATCAGTTGACCTTCACCTGGAACAGCACCGCACCGGTGCCGCCCGGTGCCAGCGAGCCGGTGAACTTCCAGTCGAGAGGGCCGGTGCCACCCACGGCCTGCGCCGTGGGGCATGCGACGGTCGCTGCCGGCAGCGGGTTGGCCGGCGTGTTCTTTGCGCAGGCCGTCAGCGTGACCGGCGTGCTCTCCAGCAGGGCGCTCACGAAGGTCGAGTAGGCGGGCGTCGTGTCGTTGATCGCCAGCGTGCTGATCGGTGCAGCGGCGTTGTTGGTATAGGAGATGCGGTACTCCAGCGTCTCACCCGACTTGGCCTGGTTGTTGACGCCGAACACACCGCCTTGGGTGACGTTGCGCACTTCCTTTTTCAAGTCCAATGCATTGCTTCCGACCGTGGTCACGTCGGTTACCTGGTAGCTGGCAGAAAGCGTGGGTGCTGCATTGGTGAAGTTGAAATCAGCCTCTAACTTGACCGTATTGACGTAGCCGTTTTGCGCCGTCGCCGGGATGAACTCCTGCATCACGATGCAGACCTGCTGACCTGCCACCACTGTCGTCGGCGCCGCTGGCGGGTACAACACCGCAGCGCCCGCTTGCAGCGTGCCGGTGCAACCGACATCGGCAAAGACCTTCTCGTTCCAGCCGGCGAGGGTCGGCGCTGCGACTGCGGATGCAATCGTGAAACTCACCGAGCCGCCCGTCTGCGCGGTGAAGGTGTGGGAGTAGCTGACGGTGTTGCCGGGCTGACCGCCCTTAGTGCCATCGGCGACAAAAGTGTTGGGGTCGACATCGCCGAAGTTCAACCCGGCATGACCGGTGCCGTTCCACGCGAAGGCGATGCGGTCAGGTGTGCCGGTGCGGGTGTAGGTGTAGCTGGTTCCGCTTGCGGTCACGGCCGTACCGGAAGGTAGCGCCGTGCTGCCGTAAGAGGCGCCGGTCGAGACCCGCGTGGCCGGGTTGGTTTCCTCCACGCACAGCGGGTTGCCCACTGGCAGGGACGAGTTGACCCCTATCTTGAAGCCGCCGGTTCCATCGGTGATGGTCGTGCCGTAGATGGTCGCCGCGCAGTTCGTCAGCTTGATGCCGACGCGTGCCACGCCAACCTCCGCGCCGTTGATCAGCCCGTCGTTAGCTGTGCCTCCGCCCGCGCCGTTGTCGGTGAAGACTCGCCCCGACACATCCAGGTTAGTCCCCGGCGTGGTCACGGTACAGGCGCTGCAGGTACCTACCGAGGTCGTCACGGTATTGACGATCGTCGTGGTGCCCACCGGCAGCGGGTTGACCACCGTCACGGTGAAGGGCGTCGTGACACTGCCGGGGGCTGTGGTGACGCTCAATGTGCAGACGATGCCGGCCGCCGAGCCGGTGGCGCATGACCATCCCTCGCCCGAGCCGGTGTAGTTGGTGTGGTCCGGTACGGTCTCGCTCAACACGGTCGTACTGCTGCTGCCGCCCGTATTGCGGACAACGATGTTGTAGAGGAAGACGTCGCCGCCCGCCACCGTGGCGGTGCCGGTCGTGACCGCACCGTTGACCTTGACGAGCGCCTTGGACGTGTCGAGAACCGCCACGGTCGGGTTACTCACGCTGCAACTGCTGCAGATGCCGGTGGAGGTCGTCACGCTGTTGGCGATGCTCGCCGTGCCCACCGGGAGCGGATTGAAAACGGTGATGCGGTAGCCCAGCAACGTGGTGGCGCCCGCCGCCACGGTCACGGTCTGGGTGCACGCCGTACCGCTCGCCGCGCCATTCGCACAGGACCAGCCCAGGCTCGGGGCGGCGCTGCTGAAGACGGTGTTGGCCGGAACGTTGTCGGTCAACGTGGTCGTGCCCGACGAGCCTCCGGTGTTTGTCACGCTGATCTGGTAGTCCAGGATGTCGCCCGCCTTCACAGAGGCACCCGGCGTGGCCGCAACGCCGTTAATGCCCTGCAGCACTTTAGTGGTGTTGAGAATCGCAGGAGGGGCGGCCACGGGGGTGTTGGTGTAAGTGCAGGTAATCGACGGCTCGACCGACGACACCGTGAAGTTCACTGGCGGCGTGGCATTGGTCACCGGCGATGCCGTGTTGTTGCAACTCACCGTCGTCGTGTAGTTGGCCTGGCTGCCGGTGGTGAAGTTCTCCGCCAGCAGCCTGATGGTGTTCCCCTGGGTGACAAAGACCGATGCGCCAGTGGTCGGCGTGCTTCCACCCAGGGCGTCCGCAGTGAGCGTGGGATTAGACGGGCTGCCTGAGAAAGTGCCGCCGGTGGTGGTCGCCGTAATGGCGTCGTTGGGGGTGATGTTGCCGGCAAATACCTTCCTCAACCGCAGCCTGAAAAAGTTGAGAGGCTTGAGGGTGTTGGTGTAGGTGCAAACAATCGGCTGACCGTTGTCGGCCGCGCGTATCACCAAGGTGTTGTTCACCTGGCCGTCGGTGCCACTCAAGGTGCCCCCCGTACAAGCCAGCGACGTGGTGTAGTTGGCGGCACTGGTCGACGGGGTGAAAGTCTCTGCCGGTAAGTTGATGGTGTTGCCCACCGCCACCGTGGCAGGTAGGCCGGTCGTCGTGGTCGGCGTAGTGGCGGCGGTCGCGGTCGACGACACGGTTGGGTTGGCGCTGCCGCCCGTCGTGGTCACCGTGATCTGGTCGCCCGCGGTCGAGTTGGCGGCCCAGGTCTTGTTGAGTTGGAGCGTGGTCGGGGCCGTGTTGGTGATGTCACAGCGGATGAACTCGCTGTTGCCCGAGATGAAGCCGCTGGGCGCCGTCAGCGTCCAGCTGCCGGGCACGCCGACCGTCGTGGCGTACGCCAAATTGTTGCCGTCTCTGCAGCTGATGGTGGGGGTGTAGTTGGACAGCGAGGTTCCTGAGCCAGCCGTCTCACTCAATGTCACTGTCTGACCGGCGTTGACCACGACAAAAGGAGTGCCGCCCCCGCCACTGGCGTAGGTGGCAGGCGCTGTCACGTCGGCATTGCCTGGCTGGCTGTTGACGCCGCTGATGCGCAAGGTGAAGTTGCCCGAATCGCGCGCCACACCGACGAATGTCTTGTTGAGCGTGACCTGGGGCTGCTCGTTGGAGAAGACGCACTGGATGTTGGCGCCCAGCACCATGTTGGCGGCCGGGACCGTGTAGGTGGCGGTGGCGGTGTTGGAAACGATCGGAATCGTCGCCGGGTTGCCCGAATTGGCTGCGTTCAGATCGGTACACACCGCCGATGCGGGCGCGCTGGGCCAGTTGGCGGTAGTCGCCTCGGTGATGGTCACCGCCGTACCCACGGTGCCGCGATGTTCCTGCGCCGCGTATTGGGTAACCACCGAGTTGTTCGGGGTGAACGCGAGCGCCGCGCTGCCATTGGTGGCGCCGCTCACGGTGAAGTTGAACGTAGGTGACTGTGAACCAGGACGCGCTGCCTTGGCCAACACCACCACCGGCAGTGCGGCATTCGTCAGTGTGCAGGTCAGCGTGCCATTGGCACTGCTGGCAGGAACCGTCACGGTGCCGCCCTGAGCGATGTTATTGACGGTGGTAGTGCCGTCGGTGCAGGAGTAGACCGGCGCCGCGGCACCAATGCCAAAGCGCGCGGCCCCCGCTCCCAGGGTTTCAACGGGAAGCGTGAGCGTGGCACCCACCGCCGCCGCACCCGGCGTGCTGCTGGTGCTGTTGTTGCTCGGCGGCGTCGCGCCCGACGTCGAATTCACCACGCCCGTAGCTGTGACCATTCCCGTGCTGAGGGCTGGAATGGTGGTTGTGCTGGTGGTGCCGTTGTTGTCGGTACCGTTGCGCCAGGTCTTCTGCAAGATGATCGATGCAGGCTTGAGCGTGTTGGTGTAGGAGCAAACGATCGCTTTGCCGTCGTCAGCCGCGCCTATCACCAGCGTGTTGCTGTTCTGACCATTCGCCGGAACATTGGTGCCGTTCAAGAAATTGGCCGTGGCGCCGCCATCGGCCGTACAGACCAGAACCGTGGTGTATTTGGCGGCACTGCCCGCCGGGGCGAAGGTCTCTGCCGGGAAGATCAGACTGCTGTTAACGTTCACAGTCACGGGTGCGCCGCTGGTACCCGCTGTGCCACCTGCCCTGCTAAACGCCGGGGCATTGCCCGGCGTGCCGCCGGTGGTGGCGGCAATGTTGGCCGTGTCGCTGGCCAGGCTGCCTGTGCCCCAGGACTTGGTGGTTTGCAATGTGGCCGTCTTCACCGTGTTGGTGTAAGTGCAGGTGATCATTGCTGCAGCGCCAACAGCCGGGTTCTGCGGTGCCGCGACTACGTTGGAGTAGGTCCCGCCTGCGATCGGGCCGCCCGGGTAGGTCCACCCGCTTGGGGGAAAGGACGCACCATTCCCGTCGAAGCAAGTCAGGTTTGGTTTGTAGTAGGCAAGCGTCGTCGTGTTGCCGGCGGTTTCAGCCACCGTCACGGTAGACCAGGCAATCCCTGAGTCCGTCGCATCGATCATTACCCACCCGGTAGTGCCGCCGTTGCCTTGGTTGTTTTGGGGGTTGGTACCGCCTCCGGGAAATGCTGTGGTGGCATTGGCTCCGCCGATCGACAGGTTGAACAATGCACTATCCCCCGGGGGCGGGGTACCGACGACGGAGTCATTCAATCGAATAATGGGATTGATGAAGGTCGTGACTGAAGAAGTGTTATCTGCCGTATTGGTGTCCGTGCCGCCCGTGGGAGTCGTGGTGACCGTGGCAGTGTTGACAACCCCTGCAGACGGGCTGGTGAGCGTATTGGCTGTCACGGAGTAAACAATAGTGCAGGTTCCATTGGCCGGCAGCGTCAGTCCACCACCATTCAACGTGTTGCCGCTGAACGTGGGCGCTGGGCACGTGACTCCGGCCGAAGGCGATGTACTTACCACTGTTGGCGAGCCGAAGTTCGAAGGCACTGCGTCGCTGTATGTGATGTTGCTGGCAGTGGGCCTGCCAGTAGCGTTCGCAATCACCAACTGGTATTGAACCGTGCCCGAAACGGGCGCTTTCAACCCAGTACCTGGCCCTATAAAAGTACCCGTCGTGCCGAGCCGCTGACTTTTCACGATGGACAGGTCAGGCACTAACGAGTTGGTGAAAGTACACGTGATGTCGGCACCGCCTCGCATGGCCGTGACGGGCACCGTAGCCGCATTTCCTGACAAAGTGCCAAGGTTTCCCCCACCATTGCCCGTGCTCGCACCGTTGGCGTCTATGCACGAGACACCAGTCGGATTTGCAGGCCAACCTGTTGGTACGCTTGACTCGGTGATGGTGACAGCAGTGATTGAGCCTGCAGTCGCCGTGTGTGGCGCTGGCGATGCAGGACTTGTGCTGGGACTGGTAAACGAAATGTTTTCGGAGCCGGGTGATGCGCCGTTCAACGTAAAACCAAATGCTGTGGTTCCCGAACCGTTAGTGGTTGTTTTTTTAACTCTGACGATAGGTAGCGCCGCGTTGGTGATGGTGCAGTTAGCCATCCCGGTTAGCCCAGTGATGGAAAACGATCCATTGCCCGAAGGATTGGCAGTAGCGGTTCCGCCTCCACCAGTACACACTGCTTGCTGGAAGGCGTAAGCCGCGGGAATACTCGTCTGCGTCACAGTCGCAGAACTGCCCACAACCCTCATGGCCTGATTACCGGTTTGGGACGTGGTTCCATCCATTTCGAAGGTGGCGCTTGCCCCCACGGCCTGGGTTTTAGTGGCGTCGACAGCTATTGTGTTGACGACGTAGTCAATATTTGTGCCTCCAAGCGCGAAAGCACCGCCTGAGCCGCCAATCGTTCTTTCGCTCAGGCAAATGGCGGGGCCCATTTCGACAACAACATTGTCAATTGAGACGTCGTCCACAACACCACCATTGAGCTGCACTGCGCTGAAGGACAAATTGGCCGTCGATATGGACCCAGCCGGTAGCCGGAAAGAGTAGTTGTTAAAAACATTTCGCGGGTTGGAACCACAGCCACTGACGCAAGTCGCGCCACCGCCCATCCCTGGGGGGCTACTGGCACCTGAGCCACCGCCATTGTTCGTGTTGATCGCCATGTACAGGACGCCGTTGTAAATGATGTCCAACCGCGAGTTAACCGGGCCGCCACCACCGCCGTGCTGCATCGAAAACGACACCAGAGCGCCGGGCTTCGCATTGGTGACTAAGACTGTTGCAGCCTGCGTACCCAGGTTGTCGATTGTTGTGCCGATGTTTCCAGCCGCGCTGTTGTAGCCCCAACCTGCACCCATGGTCCATCCACCCGAACCGAGTGGGAAGTCACCGTTGACGACAGCAGGGGTACATGCGGCGATCGCTGACTGCGCCAACAGCACACTGCTCAACAGCCCGGCCGCTGCACGCAGTGCAGTTCTTGGTACTTGTCTTCCGATGCGATGAATCAGATATGACACCATGGACTTACGGTCACTTTTGCTCGTCATGTTGTTTTTCAATGTCGACTCGTCGGCTCTGGCGGTTGCCCACTGTGCTGTTTTTCCTGGCCGAGAACTTCGATCTCGACCCGACGGTTCTGCGCTCGGCCGTGCGCCGTTGCATTCGATGCGATGGGCTCTTTCTCACCTTTGCCTTCGCTGCGTATGCGCGCAGCGTCCACGCCATGGGCAATGAGGTAGGCGCGCACGGCATTGGCGCGCTGCTCGCTCAGGCTCTGGTTGAAGTCCTGGGAACCGACCGAATCGGTGTGTCCGATAGTGATCACCACGTCGAAGTCGGCGGCCTTGATTTGCGCCGCCAGCACGTCGAGTGCGGCGTGAGATTCGGGCTTGATCGATGACTTGCCGAAGTCGAACAGCGTCTCGGCCTGCAGCGTGGTCTTGGCCGGCAAGGCGAGCGGCGCTGGCGCGATCACCGGCATGGCGCGAGCTGCTTCGTTGGCAGCGGTAATGGCATCCACAGGCTTGGCGGATGCAGCATCTCCGCCCGCCGACGCAAAGCCCAACCCCGTCTCGTCGAACTTGAAACGCAGTCGTACATAAGCACCTTTGCTCGTGTACTCGTTGGCGGTCAGGTCGCGGTCTTTCAGGCCGACGACGTTGTAGCCGGCCGAGACCCACGTATTTTTGTAGGCCTGGTAGCCCACCTCAACGCCGGCGGTCTTTTGCAGTCCGCCGCCCTTGCCGTAAAGCACGCCCGCCTGCACGCCGACGTCCCAGTGGGCGTTCAGGTCCTTGGTCCAGCGGGCTTGCACCAGGTGAGCCCAGTAAGTGCTGGGCAGCACCCCGTCGTCGGCGCGGCTGACCTTGGCGGCGTAGCGCGCGGTGATGACGGTGCCGCGTTCAGGGTTGAAGTTGAGGTGCGCTGAAACGATGTCGGCACTGGTGGTGCCCGGCAGGGTGGCGTTGCCGGAGTCGCTGCCAAAAGCGCTTCCGCCGCTGAGGGCGCCGGCCGAGTTGCCACCACCGACGATCTTTTCAGAGCGATGCTCGTAGCGTGCCAATGCGTTCCACGTATCGGTGTCGACCGGCCGGTAGGCCAGGCCAATCTGGTGGCGCTGCAAGTGACGCTCGTTGCCGGCATTGGCGCCCTGCCCTTCGCTGTCGCTGATCACGCTGCGCGCCAGCAGGCTCACTTCAGGGTTGAGCTTGTAGCCGGCGCCCGCGCTGAAGAGGCGCGTGTTGGCGTCGTCACCATTGCGGGCTTCGAGCACACCGCTCGCCTTGAAGCCACCATCGCTGTATTCCGCGCCGCCCGTGATGGCAGTCGATTCGCCCAGGCCAGTGGACGCGTAGCCGTTGCCGCTGTTCACGCTGTTGCTGGCACCGCTCAGAGTGCGGGTGTGTTCCATGCCGGCAGTCAGTCGCAGGTGGTCGGTCACCTTGAAGGTGTTGCGCACACCCAAAGCGGCTTGCGCCGAACGGCCGTCGATGCTGTCTGCCAGGCGGTATTCGTTGTACACACGGCCGCCCTCCATGTAGGCGCTCTCGATGCCGACGATGCCCACGTTGTGGGTCTGCGTGCTGGTCGCGTCATAGGGCCCATTCAGCGACGAGACCAGTTCATAGCGGGCGTAAGCGCGCGTCTTGTCGGTGATCGCGTAATTGCCACCGACCGCAACGGTATGGCGACTGCCGTCTTTGACGTCTTGCTCGCCTTCGACGAACACCTGTGCCTGTGGCAAACCGGGCACCGCCGATGAGAGGCGCGCGCGCACCGTGGTGAGGCTCTCGTTCTGGGTGCTGGCGGAAGTGGCTGCCGAGCCGAGTGCGGTCACGTTGCCGGCACCGACGCTGCCGCCGAGCTGACCGTTGTAGGTGGAGATCTGCCCGTAGTCGAAGCCGGAGCTGGAGCCGAGGCCCGTCGTGCTTTGCCCTTGTCGCAGACCGACCTCGGCCACGAGCGTGTCGCTCAGTTTCTTCTGTGCGCTCACCGTCGCACCCTTGGTGCCGCCGGTCAGCAGTGCGTCCTTGCTGTAGAGCGCTTCGGCGCGCACAGCAGTGGTTGGATCGACCCTGTATTCAGCACGGGCGGAGACTTCGGTGCGTCCGGCCATGATGGAGGCGCCGGGGTTGTCGAAACCTTCGCTGGTTTTGCTGGCCAACGCAACGACGGCGAGTTTTTCGTCCTGATAGCGCGCTTCGACCCGGCCAGCGTTCCCGTTGCCCTTTGCGTCGGATTCGGTATGGACCAGTTCG
The DNA here is from genome assembly GCF_035018765.1 of Variovorax sp. RTB1. Classification (NCBI taxonomy): domain Bacteria; kingdom Pseudomonadati; phylum Pseudomonadota; class Betaproteobacteria; order Burkholderiales; family Comamonadaceae; genus Variovorax; species Variovorax sp. RTB1. The sequence goes on along the minus strand of NZ_JASJXG010000067.1, from coordinate 12,241 downwards.
GCCGCCACGGTCGTGTTGTCGCCGATACGGGCAATGCCGGTCACTGCCTCGAGCTTGCGTTTGTTTTGCGGGTTTTGGTCGGTGCTGGCGACCACGCCGAGCTGCACGCGCTCACCCACCTTGACCTGGACATCGGTGCCGGCCACGGTGAACTTGGGGCCACCGCTGTCGACTTCATAGGTGACGCGGATCGACTGCGGGTTCAGGTTCGCATCGACCGAGGAGATCGGATGCGTGAACAGAATGCGGCGCGTCAACGGCTCGACCGTGTAGTCGACGAAGCGTGTCACGGCGGTGCGCTGCAGCACGATGTTCGGCTGGTTGCGGTCGCGGACCATGACTTCGATCTGCTCGCTGTTGTCGACGAAATCACCGCCCGTGGCGCTCAGGTAATAAGGGCCCGAGGTACCTACGGCGCGAAACTCTTCGACTTGCTGGACCTGCGCGGTCCGGCTCACGTAGCTGGTGGCGCGCACCGTGTCGTCTTCGTACACGTGCTTCATGCCGGTGAGCGAACGATTGCTCTGGCTCAGGTTTCGCACCTCGGTGCTGCTGGCCGTTGTGAAGTCGCCGTACAGCAGGTAGCTGCGATTTTTGTCGATGCGCACATAGAGCTTCTGCGTGCTTTGCGCGTCGAAGCCTTTAACGGCCGAATCGCCATAGACCGGATAGAACTCGTCGGGACGGATGTCGCGGAACAAGCGGTCTTTTTCGGTCTTGTCGGAGTCGAAAGACGCGGTCAGCAAGTAGTCGCCCTTGACGGTTCCCTTGAAGAAAAACGCCGCACGGCCCGAGGCGCGCCGGTCGCCACCCTGGTCTTTCAGTCCCGTCAGCTCGGCCTCGAAGGCGGCACCGGCAGGCATGGCGCCCAGCGCGCGGTTGCCGCGTTTGGTGAAGTCGAGCACGCCTTCGACAATGCCGACACCGATCATCGGACGCATCTCGGGCAACAACGCAAGTCGCACTTCCTTGACGAGGTCGCCGGCCGTTGCGCGGATACGCGCATCGCCTGGCTCGCCGGGCGGCAGCAGACGGAACTCCGCCGCGCCGCCTTCCATGAACACCTGCGTGCCGGGCTCGGCCGGATTCAGGTCTTCGTCCAGCCAGCGGCCGCGGTCGCTTTCGAGCGTGAGCTGGGTTCGGGCAGTGACCGGAACGCCGGCTGCATCCACCAGGCGCACCTTGACGATGACGGGCGTGCGCAGGTCGGCGCGTGCCACTTCGGGTAGATCGATCTGGATGGCCGCAAGCTTGTCGGGCGCGACGATGCTGATTTGCGCTGGCTCGCCATGAGCGTTACCAAAATCGTCCATCGCCTCGACCTTCAAGAGGTTGACACCGGGCTTGAGCAGCACGCCGATGTATTCCCAGGCACTGATCTTCTTGGCGGCGAGTTGCGTCTTTTTTCCTACGCGCTTACCGTCGATCGCGGTGCCGTTGACGGTCAGGCGCAGAGACACGTTCAATTCGCCTTTGACCCGCACGTTGATCGACTGGCTGGGAACGGTATCGCCGTCCTTCAGGCCGATGAAGCCGAGTGCGTTGCTGTCGATCTGCGGCAGCAGCACTTCGAGGTCGATGGCGCTCGGCACGGCCTGCATCAGCAGCGGCTGGCTCCGCGGCTCCAGCATGGCACCGGTGGTGTCGATCGGTCGATCGGCAAAAGCGCCCACGCCGGTGGCACGGCCGCTGATGGTCGACGAAGGCAGGCCGTTGGTCGGCAAGCCATTCAGCGCGCTGAAGAGGCTGCCAGCCGGCGTCGGTGCCGCGGCGCCCGCCGTTCCCAGCGTGCCACCGCCCGTGCCGCCCGCGGCACTCACGAAGGTGCTGCCCTTGCCGGTGGGCACAGGCAGCGCGATCAGCGGCGCGGAAGTGGCCTGCACGGTGCCTGAACTACCGCCCGCGAGCGACTGTCCACTGGCTGGCAGCGAGCGCGTGTCGCCCACCGGAATGATCTTGCCTTCGGGGTCGAGACGCAGTCGAACCTGAGCCTCGGCTTCGGTGTCGGGCAATGCCGCGATGGCGGCGCGACGGGCGGCGACCTCGTCGATCACGCCCTTGTCTTCACAGTTGGTGATGATGAAGTTGGCTTTGTGGAACTCGCCCTTCTTCAAGTCGACGAAGCGGCTTTCTGGTGTGCCCGCGTTTCGGTTGTCCAGCACTTCGAGTCGCGCGCCGCGAGGCAAGGTGGTCTGGTCGAGCCGGAGCACATGCGTGATCGGCTTCAGGCCATACAGGCTCCACTTGCCTTCCACATCGGTCACGACGTTGGTCCCGTTTTCCAGGTACAGACGCACGCCGGGCACGCCGAGTTCTTCGAGACCCTCTTGCTTGCCGTCGCGCTTGCAATCCAGATACACCTTGCCAAAGGCGAATGCGTCGTCCGAGAAAACTCCACCCGTGACCCGCACTCGCCAACTGGCCAGGTTGGATTGAATCGGACCCGAGGACGCGCGCGCACGGTTGACGGCATCGCCATTCGTTGGCGCACCCACGCCGATACGCAGGCGATACCGAACCACAGCAGACTGATCCGGTCCCAGGGTCAGCGCCGGAAATCCGAAGCCCAGCAACGGCCCTGCGCCCCCTGCCGGGTTGGCAGCGACGGCACCGTTCAGCCGCGCGCTGTTCGCCACGAAGGCGAAGCCGGGTGGCAGGCTGTCGCTGAAGTTCACGCCAGTGATCGGAAAGCCCGTCTTGTTGGTGACGGTCAGTGCGTAGTCGATGAAGTCGCCGAACTCGGCCTGGCGTTTGCTGCCGTCCTTGCGCAGCAGCAGGCCCAGCACGTTGCCCGGGTCCAGCGGAATATGGTTGTGCACCACATCGCAGGCAGTACCGTCAGGATTGACACCGGACACGACCGCAAAATAGTAGCTCGTCGGATCGGCAGATTGCGGCGCCGCGCTGTTGGGCACGATGGCGCCGCAACTCGCATAGCGGCCCGGCGTCGGTGGAATGAGCACCGACGGGTAGACATAGCCACTGCCCGCCGGGGGCGTCACGGAAAGGCCATAGGTGCACAAGCCGGTGATGGGTGGCGACTGCAGGTAGAACTGGTAGGCGCCATCGGCCCCCGTAGTCATCGACATACTGCCGTTGGCGTTGAAGGTGTACGTGCCTGAATCGGCGCCCGAGATTTCAGCGGTAGTGATGGGCGTGACAGGGCCGCTATTGCAAGACTGCCGCGTGTAGGTAACGAGTGCCCCGGCCACCGGCTGGCGCGTCACCGAGTTGTAGACGGTGCCCTGCGGATCGATCAGCAGCGATTGCACCGAATTCGAGGTCGCCGCGACCAGCATGGCCGGCGTGACGTTGATGGTGTTTTGCTCGAACGCGGCCGCCCAGGCCTTGTTGATCACCGTCACGCGGTTGCCGATAGCGATAGGTTTTTCGGTGACGCGCACGGTGAACGTGATCTGCTCGCTCTGGCCGGGCGCCAGGGCGCGGCTGCCATCGGTCGTGCTCAGTGCCGCTTCGGTGGGCAGGCTGAAAGGATCCGCGCTGTTGATCTGGGTGCGGTTGCAGGTTGCCCGGCCAGTGAAACTGGCCGCCGGATTCAGAAACCCATTGGCTGCCTTGGGCGCACCCACCAGCGCCCAGGCAGCAATCAAGCCTTCCGGCTTGTCCATGTCGAATGTGCAGTTGAGGTTGTCGATGACGCGCACGTTCGGCGCGGCAGCGACGCCGGTATTGGTGATCTTCAGCGTGTAGTCGATGTCGAATACGCCGGAAGTGACACGACGCGGCAGCGATGCGTTCTTCACCAGCGTCAGCGAAGGAAGCTGCGTCGACACCGGTGTCGGCGAACTGTTGTTGTTCGGGTTGCCGTCGCCATCAGGATCCGGGTCGGCGCCGTCGACGGAGTCGTCGAAGATCGTCGGCGATGCGCCGGCAGCGAGTGCACTCGATACCTTGACGCTGTTGTAGAGAGTGTCCGCGCGGCCGGTGAAATTGACGCGGGCGTCGAACTGCACGGTCACCTGTGCGCCGACCGGCAACACAGCACCGGGGGACAGCAGGTTGGACGCGGTCGCGGTACCGGCGAAGCTCGTATTGGCGACAGCGAGCGTGCCGCTCACGTTGTTGCCTTGATTGCCACCGATCAACACCGACCCCGGCACGATGGTGTACTGGTTGGCCGCCGGAACGGCCGCCGCGGTGAAGGTGCCGAACTGGCTGGCGCCGAGGCCTTCGAGCACGTCGGGGGCCAGCACATCGTAGAGCGGCAGGGTGCCGTAGTTACGGATGTTGACGCTGAAACGGACCGTGGCGGTGCCGTCGAGTTGACCGTCAGCGCCGCGATTGACCTTGGGCGAAGAAGCCGCCTTGGCGACGCCGATGCGTGCCTGACTCGATGCGATGACGATCGTGTTGGACGTCGCTGCCGTCGGGTTTATCGCGTCGTTGTAATAACTCTGCGCGGTGTTGCGGATGTCGCCTGTCAGGCTGGCGTTGACCTTGACGCCGAACTGCATTACGAAAGACGCATTGCGCACCACCGGTGTCGCAATGCCGATGGCCACCTCGATGGCAGAGGCGTCTTCGACCGTGCGATAGCTAAAGGGCGCGTCACCCGACAACCTGAAGAGCTTGGTCGAATTGGCCGCAGCGCTTTGCAGGGAACCAACGATGTATTGCGTACCAGCGGGCACCAGGTCGCGTACCAGTACCAGTGTCGCGGGCGCACCGTTGACGTGCACGGGCGTGTTGGTGGGCGCCGCGACGTTGCTGGGCTGCGCATCTTGCGAACCGATGTTTGCGCCCGACACGGTGAAGTCGATTCGGGTCGTGCCCGGGATCACCAAGCCCGGGTATGTTGCGCTTTTCGTGATCACGATAACTGCCACGTTGCCAACCGTCACGACATCGTGGTTGAAGGCATTCAAACTTTGCAACGCTGTGGTGGCCACGAGCGACAGGCAGGCATTGCCGGCACCGACCGTAGGCACGGTGCCCTGAACCAGGAGTGCAGCGGTCTGGCCGGGTTGCAAAAGCAGTGCTCCGGCGCTGTTCAGCGCGATGACGGGATCGCTGCTGTCGATCACGCCGTTGTTGTTGCTGTCGCGCACGATGCGCAGCGAAGACAGGTCGAGCGTGTCCGGGGTACAACCCGCGCCGTCGTTGCTTAAGTTGAGCGTGTAGCTGGACGCCACATTGCCGGTATTGGTGAGCAGGTGGCTCAGCGTGACAACAGCCGCGGGAGGTCGTGTGACCGACTGGTCTTGTGTCAGCGTCAATGCCTCCACCGACAGCACGGTAGCGACAACGGCATTGGAAGAAATGGTCTCGGTCTGTGCAAACCCGGTCGGCACATAGGTGCCTGTAGCGACGTTGCGAATCACGGCGCCGCCCGGTGCCGGCGCCGCCTGCACCAACGCACTGCCGATCAGCAGTGCAGCGCCGGCAACGAGCGCCTTGCCGACCTTGCGCCATCGCAATAAGCCAGCGCTGGCCTTTTCTAAATGGGAATACACGCGATGAACCTTCCGCTGCCCCCCGTTGCGCAGGGGCATTCAATATTTGGAGACTTTTTCCGCTGGGGCCTGGGCGTGCTTGTGGCGTTGGGCCCGTTCAAGCCGCAGAGGAAAAAGGCGAAGCACCTCCGCCGAGGTGGTGCTTCGCAAAAAAATCCGGCGAGCTGGAGACCCGCCGGAAGTCAAACGCAGATCAGAAATTGACCTTGACGTTGAACATCAGCGTGGCGCTGCCGCCGGGCTGGACGGTGGCGGCCGTACCGCAGCTCACCGTGGAGGCGGTCGATACGTAGTTCGCATTGGCAAGCACCGGGGTCGTGTTGACGGAGCTGCACCGCGTGCCCGGTTGCGTGGCACCCGTGAGGCTGGTGTAGGCCGGCACTGCGTCGTTGATCGACATCTGCGTGACCGGGGCTGCGCCCTGGTTGGTCGCGACGATCTTGTAGACGATGCATTCGCCTGGTTTGGCAACCAGGGCAGTGGCTGCGACTGGCGTGACCAAACCGGTGCAAGCTGTGTCGAGCGCTTGCAGCTTGTCAAGGCGCATCTGACCGGTCACGACAGTGCTCAGGTCGGTCGCCGATGGCGTACCGCAGGAGGTTGCGCCAGCCGGGAATGTCACCGTCACGGTGGCCGTGTCGGTCGCGCCTGCTGTGGCGCCGCCCGGTGCGAACACCTTGACCAGCAGCTTTTGCGTGCCACTTGCCAACAGCGGGCCGGCAATCGAGCCGGAGATCAGCGTGTCACCAGCATCGATCATGCCGTCACCGTTGTTGTCGATGTACAGCGCGGTTGTCCAACCGGCACTGACGTCGGCAGGCGGCAGGGCTGCAGCAACCGTGTACGGTCCTGCGCAGCTCTGGGCACCGGTGTTGGTCAGCGTGTGGGCATACACAACGGAGCCGCCAGGAGCGACTTGACCATTGTTGTTTGGCGTCAGCGTGGCACTGTACGTTGCAGCGATGGTCACCGTCACGGCGTCCGTCTTGGTGTCCATGGCGATGGCGCCCGTCGACGTTGTGAGGGTGGAGCGAATCTGGAAGTAGATGAACTGCGCGGTCACTGCCACCTGCGATGCGGGTGGCGTCACGCAGGCTTCGACTTGCGTCTGGCCACCGTTGGCCGGCACGGCAACCGTGGTGATGGTCGCAACCGTGGCACAGGTGCCACCGGACGCCACGAACTTGACCGTCCATCCAGCTGGCAGGCTGCCTGGGAAGGACGTCGTCTGGCTCGCCGCAAGGCTGTAGGTATTGGCAACCGTGTCGTTGTTCTTCACGAACAACGTGAAGACCGTGCCGGTACCGGCCGCCGTGGAGTTCGTCGTGGTCGGGCTAGGGCTCGGGCCTGTGCCAACGTCGCCGTTGCCGGTGGTGCCGCTCACGCCATTGCCGCTGGCGGTATTGGTCAGGTCGGCCAGCACGCCAACAAGGGTGGTGATGGTGTCGCGAGTCGTTTCAGACTTCGTGCTGTCGCCAGTCGATGTACCCGTAACGATCGCGCTGAACGGACCCGTGGGAATAACTGCTGGCGAAGGCAACGTGGCCGCAACCACGATCGTCGCACTCAAGCCGGCCGCGATCGGGCCCGTGTCCACAACGCCATCGCTGTTGTTGTCGATCAACGGCGTCAGGCCGTCGGCGGCGAAGAACTTGAAGGTCGTGCCCGCAGGGAAGCTACCCAAGGCGGCCGTCAGATTGACGATGTCGCTCGAGTTGCCGGTGTTGAATACCGTCTGCGTGAACTTCACCGTGCTGCCGGCAACGGCGTTTGCCAGGGTGGTGGTGTCGTTGGCGGTTGCATTGGGCACGCCAGCGCTGGTGTCGATCGCTGTCGTTGAGCTACCGGCAGCAGAACCCAGGACGATGCCGAAGGTGCCCGTGACGGTGAACGACGCAGGGTTGGTCGGCGAAGTCACACCGGTCGGGGCGCTCGAGGTGGAGCCTGTCGCGTCGATCGGGTTGTACATCGCGGTGTTGGTGGTGGTCGACGTGCCGATGGCGGCCGTGCTGTTCACCATCACCACGAAGCTGATCGTTTGCGAGACGTTGGCGCCCAACGAGCTCACCACGGCGGTCACGACGTTGCCGGATGCCTGGTAGTCGATGCCAGTCGAATCACCCAGGGCTGCGTCGGTCAGGGCGACGCCAGGAGCATTGCTCCAGACGGCAGAGCCAGGAACGTACGTGAAGCCTGCGGGCAAGGTGTCCTTGATCGCGAACATGCCGGCTGCAGCGCCGGTGTTGCTGAAATTCAAGGTGTACACGGTGTACACGCAACCAGCGCTTGGTGTCGTAGCACCCGCGACAGTCGCTAAACAGCTCGCCGCTGAGCGCGGGCCGCTGGCCGAAGCGGTAGGCCACACGCCGCCATTGGCCGACCATGGAACAGCCGGGACGTTCAAACCCTTCGTGGAGTTGAAAGCCGCACCGGTCGTGAGGTTCACGTGATCGACGTCGGCTGCCGACGTGTTGCCAACGGCGTAAAGCGCCGTGGTCGTCGGTGTGGCAGTGATCGTGGCCGAGACAGGCGAGGTGAACGACGAGGTCGTCGCGGTACCCGGGATCGAGTAAGCGACTACGAACTGAAACACGCCGTTGTTGCCGGCGACTGTTTGTGCGGTGACGTTACAGGCGGCAGTGGGCACGGCGGTACACAACGGTGTCGTGCTGTCCGGCAAACCGTCGCCGTTGACATCCGCGAACACCTGGACCTGGGTAAAGCCGTTCGGGCTGGCAGGTGCCGCGATCGACAGGCTGAAAGTGTCGGTGCCGTTGCCGGTGTTGGTCAGGACGTGAGGCGCATAGACGGTCGAACCTGCCGCGCCGGTCTTGGTGTTGATGACGGTCGTGGTCACCGATGAAACGGTGTCCAGCGTGAAGGAGCCGACTTGCTGAACCGTGGTCTGCACCAGGTTAGACGTTGCCAGTTGACTGGCTCCATTCGGATCGAGGTACGTGGCCGAGGCCTGGTTCCCGATGATGGTGTTGGCGGGCGGCGCTGCGGCCATGACTCCGGAACTTCCAAAAAGGAAGCCCAGCGTCAGGATTGCGGCGCCAGCCCATGTCTTGCGCGGCTGGAGGCCTGCGCGACGGGTTGGCGAATTGGAAAGCACTTGATTTCTCCTGGAGGTGATCAAAAAAGGAACAAAAAAACCCGGCCGATGCTTCTTCGTGGGGAAAAAGCAATGACCGGGGTGCACGTCAAACAGAAATAGGGAAATGGGGAGAAATCGCGTGGGCGTCGCTGGGCGTCGGCAATCAGCGCGGCGTGGCTTTGGCAGCGGGCTGCACGGCAACCGGCGGCGCCTGCGGCGCGGCTGCGGATGTCTTTGGTGCAGGCGGCACGACGATCTGCACCTGGGCGCGGGCCGACACGGCAGTCACGCCGTTGGCAGGCAACTGCCCCAGCGTCCAGCGCAACGACCGGTAGTCACCGTATGCAACCGGTTCGGTCTTGCCAGCCACAGTGTGGGTAAGAGGCTCGGCGGCGAAGACGCCATCCTTGGCAGCAGCCTTGACCAATGCAGCGCCGGGTTTGGCGCTTTTCGGGAGGTACTCGAGGCCTTCTGGAATTGGCAGGTTTGCGACCAGTCCGGTCACGGCCTTGCCGGTGTTGTTGGTGTAGGTCGCCTTGTATTCGACGACGTCACCTGGCTTCACCGAAGCTGCGTCTTGCAACTGTTCGGTGCCGTCGGCGGCCTTGACCACCTTCGACTGCGTCAGCACGACAGCGACGACTTTTTTCTCAGCAACGGCTGCGGCGTCCTTGGCAACGACAGTCTGTGCGAATGCCGGCACCGCCATGAAAGTCATCAGCACGACGCCGGCGTTGATCCGAGCAGCCAGACGCGCAAGGATCTTTCCTGCGGGTCGACGAGTGGCGGCAGGCAAATTGGTAATTGACATGAAAACTCCAGTTCAAAAGTCAGTTAGAAGGGATAAAGACAATTCATTAACAGTTGTAGTGAATTGATAATTCGGAAAAAGCTTTTCGCTCTTGGGCTCCGAATGCCGCGAACTTTATTTGTAAACGTCAAAAATGAAGGTGAACAAAATCACGAAATCACACGGTTACGACAGTATTTACTTTATTAATTTCTTAATTACATTTAGTTCACCTTTGTCAAATACAAAAAACTTTTGTATTCAATATTTATGAAACCTATTCCTGTATCAAAGTGTTTTTTGATTGGTCATGCAGCGTTTGAGACGTGCCAACCCACCGCAAAAATGTGTGGATGTGTGCAAACAACAGCTTTTGAACGAATCGGATGTGCAAGGCGGTCGTAACGTCGCCCTGCCGAGCCGCTCGCACGTACCAAAAGGGTTGGCAGTGGCTATTTGCCGACGCTGAGACAGCGAGCAAGGCAGGTCTGCCGGCGAGCGGGCACTTTGGCGTGCAGCGGCCCATTCGACCGAGGCCGCAAGGCAATCAATAGAAGAGATTCACCGCGCGAAGATGTCAATTCATTGCCGAAGGCAAATCAATTGCGGGGATTTCGATATGTTCGATGCCGGACGGTGGCATCCGTGGCTTCGATGAAATCCAGGGGTGAACTTATATAGCCGACAACAGCGCCTGCAAACTCGCCGGTGGTAAAACCGCCATCCGCAGGTAACCGGGCAACCCGAACGAGGTGCAGTCGCGCAACTTGACTCCGGCGGCGCGCAATCGTGTAAGCAAGGGTGTCAGCGGAACAAGAGGTTCGACGCAGAAGAAATTTGTATCGCTGGGCAGGAGCCGCCAGTCGGTCGCGTCCTGAAGCAACTCGCGCTGCACGGTCTTCCACACTTTCAGCGTGTGTCGGCTCTCTGCGAGCCACGCCTGGGTGTCCGCATGGGTCCAGCAGTCCAGCAGCGCGGCGCCGTGGGCGCCGAGCGGCCACGACGGCGCGAGTGCATCGACGCGCTCACGCAGGCGCTGGGCGCCGACCTTGGGCGCGATGCCGTAGGCCGCTCGGATGCCGGTGCATCCGAGCGCCTTGTTGGGCGTCCACAGTTGCCAGACGCGGTCACGCTGTGCTTCGGTCAGCGCGGGATCGCCTGTCAGTCGGAGGGGCGCATAGGCGAAGTCGACAACCACAGGGGCGCGCCGCGCCTCCATCGCATCGAGCAGTGCCGGGAGTCCCGTCGGGGTTTGCCCGAGCGGACTCGACGGATCGCAAGACCACGCCAGGTCGACGACGCTCCAGTCCGATGGCTCGCGCACGATATCGAAAGACCAGCCCCGCGCGGCGCGGGCGTAGTCGCCGTAACTGTGTTCCGGCAGCGCGACGCATCGGCCACCGCCCTGCGCCACGGCAGCTGTGATGCGGTGAATGAATTCGCTCGCGCTCGCCGCGATCACGATGCGCGCTGAATCGACGCCGTGAAACGCAGCGAGTCGCACGCGCAACCTGATCGAGCGCGGGTCGGGATAGCGGCTCGCATCGACCGACTGCAGCGCCTTCAGTGCTATCGGACAGGGACCGCAGCCATTGCCGTTGCTGGAAAAGTCGTGCGGTACGGCACCGGCAGCATCGGGGCCACCGTGCTCGTCCGATAGGTCGTTCACCATGCCAGTGCGGTCACGGCGGCGATGGCCGCCAGCGCCAGCAAGACCCGGTGGCCGAGTACTACGGCGCGCGCCGTGTCGGCCGCAACCGGTGGCCGCGCCGGCGCGTTGAGCGCGTACACACCCGGCTTACCGAGCCGCACCCCGAGCGCCAAAGCCATGGCGGCCATGGGCCAGCCGCTGTTCGGCGACGGCGTTCGGGCTGCCTCGCGGCGCAATTCGCACCAAGCCCGAAGCGCTGCGTGCGACGGGCGCACCGACACCATCAGCAGCAAACCCGTGATGCGGGCCGGCACCCACGACAGCACGTCATCCGCCCGCGCCGCCCACTTGCCGGCCCATGTCCAGTCGCGCCCGCCGCGTGTGCCGCGGTAGCCCCACATCGCATCGGCGGTGTTCGCAAAGCGATAGACGGCGGCACCGGGCAAACCGAGCAACATGAACCAGAAGATCGGCGCAATCACCGAATCATTGAGGTTCTCTGCCAGCGATTCGATGGCGCTTTCGCGCACTTCGCTTTCGGTCAGTGCGGCGACGTCGCGACTGACCAGCCTTGCGAGTTGCGCGCGGCCCGCGTCGAGCGACGCACCCAGGGCGACCTCCACCGCGACGACTTCGCGATGCAACATGCGCCATGAGAGCAGCGGCTTGAGCAGCAACGCCAACGACGCGATGGTCGCCCACGCGGGCAGTTCGAGCAGCCACCTCTGCAGCACGATGGCGACGATGAACACGACGCCCGCGCCGCCGCACCACGCCACAGCGCCCGCCGCAAAAGCTTGCGCCGGCGGCGTCGGAATGCACCGCCCGATCCGGTCGAGGTAGTTGCCCATCCACACCACCGGATGCCAGCGCACCGGAGGCTCGCCGAACCAGTGATCGATCGCGAGGGCCAACCAGAGCGCGCCGCTCAAAACGCCAGCGCTGGCGACCCACGGCAACGCGTCGAAGGCAGTCGTCACGCGGCCACTCAGTCCGAGTTGCAGGTACCGACCTGCGGCGCGTCGAACAAGGCCGAGGGCCGACCCCATCGATCGTCGAACACCATCGACGACAAGGGCGAGCGTTGCGCCCAACGCTCGCGCTGCAGCATCGGCTCGTCGTAGAAGCCATGCACCGGGCCCAGGCACAGCAAGGCGATCGGCTCCGCGCCTTCCGGCAGACCGAGCAACGCGCCGACCGCGACAGGATCGAACAGCGACACCCACCCC
>NZ_JASJXG010000066.1:0-21753 GCF_035018765.1 Variovorax sp. RTB1 | reverse complement strand
CCACCACACCCACCCCAGGCCCGTGGAATCCATGCCTCCACCCAGCCAGACCCAACTAGTCCCCACGGTATCCCCCACACCCAGCACCATGGCCGACCTGTTCCCCAGTGGGAATGGGCCACAGCCAGCGGACTAGGGGAACCATGGGCTACCCACTATGTGACACAGCCGACCAGTTCCACCGTGCCACCAGCACCACCAGAGCAGCCCTGAGCAACGCTAAGTCGTTGATTCATATGGGTATGCCCTGGGTGGCCTGAGGTCACCACCGGGGGCTCTGGACCCTTGAACGGGCTGTTGAGGGCTGGCGACCCCAGCAGCGGGCCGAGAAGCCGGCCGGCGAGCACTGCGCATCGAACTTGGACCGCTGGGCTTGCCAGCGCAACCGTGCGCACTCGTGCGCCCCTCAGCCTCCTTGGGTTATGCGTTCAACGCATAACGTTGCCTCAGCGTCCCGAGGTCTCCCGAGGACCTGCACAGCCCACTCGGCACCCCGACGACCGCCGCGCGCTCCCATCGCACCCTATGAATCCCCAGCGCCACCGGCGTTGCCACACAACATCGACCCATGCCACGCCACGAACCCACACCACTACACGCTGATCGGCGATTGAACCGGCCACACCCCGACATGCTGCCCACGCACCGGCTCTGCAAGCACTGCGGACGGGTGCTGACCCTGGACGCCACGAACTTCTATGAGACGAAGCGATACCCGTGGAACTTGAGCCGCTTCACCATCGCTTGCCGCTCATGTCGAAACCGTAGCAGCACGGCAGACCTCATGGCCCGACGAGACGGCGTGAACGCGGCAGTACGCAAGCGCCGCGCTCTGGTGAAAGCGAACAAGCGAAACGCCGCCTACTTCTACTCACCGGAATGGCTTGCAATCAAGCAGCAACAGGACGCTACCGAGACCGGGCGGCGCCTACGAATGGCAGAAAGCAAACGACAGTTCAACCGGCTGCGCGGCCCCTACCGTGATCCGATCAAAGCGCTGATCGTGGAGAACCAGAAAGCAGCCCTCCGGAGACGCCTGAAGACCCAGCCCGACCCTGAGATGCCGCAGCCGTTGGACAGTGAGCAGCGGGAATACTTGGGGACCCTTGAGGCCCTTCGGGACAAGCACGCGGGCAAAGCATCGAATGCAACCAGTGCACCTGGCTGGCTGCCCTTCGGTACACGGAAAGAAGATTGCTGACGAAGACAGTGAGCGAAGACAATCAAGCCGATAACAACTTGGAGTGAGGAGATTGCATGCTTGACACGCCGCCTTTTGTTTTTGTGCTCATGCCTTTTCACAAAGATTTCGAGGACATCTATCGTCTAGGAATTAAACAGACCGCCGAACAGGTTGGGTTGAGAGCGGAACGTGTTGACGAGCAGATGTATTCGGAGCCGATGTTGGAGCGCATTTACCAGCAGATAGTTGCAGCCGACATCATCGTGGCTGACATGACGGGCCAAAATTCAAATGTTTTTTATGAAGTCGGCTATGCACATGCTCGTAACAAGCTTTGCATTCTGATGACCCAGAACGCGGCTGATATTCCGTTTGACCTGAAGCAGCACCGTCATATTGTTTACGGGAATTCAATCGTTCATCTGCGAACTTTGCTGGAGCCAAATCTAGTATGGGCCGCCGAGCAAGTTGCCACGGCCAAGACGAGTGGCTTGAGCGTTAAATGTTCGCCTGCCCCCGGGGACCTAAAACTAACTCGGTGGACGGCAGACGCAACTGTTCGACTGGTAATCGACATTCACAATACGCTAGATCAAGCCTTTGGCGAAATCGAGTCAATCAACTTGTACACGGGTAACGGCTGGGAGTTCTCCCAATCAGGCAACACCAGCCCAAAAACCGCATCAGACAATGCATTGTTTGCTGAGCGGCACTCCTTTGTTTCCCAATGCGTCGCATCAACCCGAAGGGGTGGTGTCAACTTACGGTCGTCGGTCGCAAGACATTGGCAATAACATATGGCGTGGCAGAACTGAAAAATACATACACCGTCCAAGGGAAAATCATGATTCGCGTAGTGACTGCTGATCGAAGTTATGACTTTGCGAGCAATATCACCGTCGAGGTGAACGACCTTGCCTTCTAACGGCGCCGTTGCTTAAAAAAGTGTGGCGTGGCATGATCTGGACACTGTGTCACTTTCCGGTGAATGCAGGCCAGATTTAGCTTATAAATCAACGGGTTCTTAGGGTTCGATTCTCTTCGCCCGCTCCATCACAGGCGCATCACGCGCACCTTAAGAGCCCTCAGCAACCGCTGACATCCGCTCGATCCCCCGCCTCTCCAGTGCACCGCTTCTGCTGACAAGGACCGTTTGTCGATCGCCTCTCGATCTCCGGGTTTTCCATTAATCAATCCACTTGATTTATTAACTCCAAGTCCCGAAACTCTGGCGTGCCTCGCCAATACTTTTCGACCAAAACTGGAGACAAACCCATGATCAAGCTGACCCTCGCCGCCGCCCTGACCTCTGCCGCCCTCGCCGCCTGGGCGCCCGCCCATGCAGCCGAGCCGATCATCGGCCTGGTCACCAAGACCGAGACCAACCCCTTCTTCGTGAAGATGAAAGAAGGCGCCACTGCGGAGGCCAAGGCCAAGGGCGCCAAGTTGCTGTCGGGCGCCGGCAAGGCCGACGGCGACAACGCGGGCCAGGTGGCTGCGATGGAAAACATGATTGCCGCAGGCGCCAAGACCATCCTCATCACGCCCAACGATTCGAAGGCGATCATTCCCGCCATCAAGAAGGCGCAAGACAAGGGCGTGATGGTGATCGCGCTCGACAGCCCGACCGATCCGGCCAGCGCCACCGACGCCCTCTTCGCGACCGATAACTACCAGGCCGGTGTCCTGATCGGTCAGTACGCCAAGGCGGCCATGGCGGGCAAGCCGGTGAAGATCGCCACGCTCGATCTGCTGCCGGGCCACCCGGTCGGCGCGCAACGCCACAACGGCTTTTTGCAGGGCTTTGGCCTGAAGAGCTTCGACGCCAAGATCAACGAACTGGCCAAGCCGGCTGAAGTGGTGTGCATGGCCGACAGCTTCGGTGACCGCGCCAAGGGCCAGACGGCCATGGAAAACTGCCTGCAGAAGAACCCCGACATCAACCTGGTCTACACCATCAACGAGCCCGCCGCGGCCGGTGCGTACAACGCGCTGCAGAAGGCCGGCAAAGAAAAAGGCGTGATGATCGTCTCGGTCGACGGCGGTTGCGACGGCATCAAGGACGTCTCTGCCGGCAAGATCGCCGCGACCTCGCAGCAGTACCCGCTGAAGATGGCCGCGATGGGCGTCGCCGCCGGCATCGACTACGCCACCACCGGCAAGAAGGCCAGCGGCTATACCGATACCGGCGTGACGCTGATCTCAGCCAAGCCGGTGACCGGCGTCGACAGCAAGGACGTGAAGGTCGGCACCGATCTCTGCTGGGGCAAGAAGTAAGTGAAGGGGAAACTGCCCCCCATCGGGCAGCTCGGCCCGTTCATCGCACTGCTGATCGCGTGCATTGCTTTCGGCACCACGACCGATCGCTTCTTCAGCGGCGAGAACTTCTCGCTGATCCTGCAGCAGGTGACGGTCGTCGGCGTCATCGCCATCGGCCAGACGCTGATCATCCTTACCGCGGGCATCGACCTGTCGTGCGGAATGATCATGGCGCTGGGCAGCATCGTGATGACCAAGCTGGCGGCCGACCTGGGCTTGCCGGCACCGCTGGCGATCCTGGCGGGCATTGGCGTGACGGCCGCCTTCGGGTTGCTCAACGGCCTGCTGGTGACGCGCATCAAGCTGCCACCTTTCATCGTGACGCTGGGCACTTTCAACATCGCCTTTGCCATCACGCAGCTCTATTCCGGCGCGCAGACGGTGACCGAGGTGCCGCCGATGATGAATTGGCTCGGCAGCACTTTCGCACTGGGCGGCACCAACATCGCCTACGGCACGGTGCTGATGATCCTGCTGTACCTCGGCGTGTGGTTCTGGCTGCGCGAAACCGCCAGCGGCCGACACATCTACGCGGTGGGCAACAACCCGGAGGCGACACGGCTGGTGGGCATTCCACCGGAGCGCGTGCTGCTCGGCGTGTATGTGTTGGCCGGTGTCTTCTACGGCATCGCGTCGCTGCTGTCGGTTGCGCGCACTGGCGTCGGCGACCCAAACGCGGGGCAGACGGAAAACCTCGACGCCATCACTGCGGTGGTGCTCGGCGGCACCAGTTTGTTCGGCGGCCGGGGCATGATTCTTGGCTCGCTGGTCGGCGCGATCGTGGTCGGCGTGCTGCGCAACGGGTTGACGTTGATGGGCGTGTCTTCCGTCTATCAGGTGCTGATCACCGGCATCCTGGTGATCGTCGCGGTGACGGTGGACCAGCTATCGCGCAAAGGAGCACGTTGATGGACGCGAGCACTCTCCCGCGTGTTGTGATGCAGGCCAAGGGCCTGATAAAGCGCTATGGGCAAGTCGTTGCACTCGACGGCGCCGACTTCGAGCTGCGTGCCGGCGAGATCCTGGCTGTCATCGGCGACAACGGCGCGGGCAAGTCGTCGCTGATCAAGTGCCTCTCCGGCGCCACCGTGCCGGACGAAGGCGAGATCATCCTGGACGGCAAGGTGATCCACTTCAAGGGGCCGATCGACGCGCGCCGTGTCGGCATCGAAACGGTGTACCAAGACCTGGCCGTCGCACCCGCGATGACGATAGCCGAGAACCTGTTTCTCGGCCGAGAAATCCGCCGCCCGGGCTTTGCCGGCAACGTGCTGCGCATGCTCGACAAGAAGCGAATGCTTGAAGAAAGCGTGATGCGCATGAACGACCTGAAAGTCGGCATCCGCTCGATGACGCAGGCGGTCGAAACGTTGTCGGGTGGGCAGCGGCAATGCGTGGCGGTGGCGCGCGCCGCCGCGTTCGCGCATCACGTCGTCATCCTCGACGAGCCGACCGCGGCGCTCGGCGTCAAGGAGGGCAACATGGTGCTGGAGCTGATCCGCCGGGTGCGCGACAAGGGGCTGCCGGTGGTGCTTATCAGTCACAACATGCCGCACGTCTTCGAGATCGCCGATCGCATCCACGTGGCGCGACTGGGCAAGCGCGGTGCGGTGCTCAACCCGAAGAAGATCAGCATGAGCGACACGGTGGCAGTGATGACAGGCGCGTTGCCGCCCGAGCAGTTGCCGGCCGAATGCCTCGCGTGAACCTGGCGGGTGAGTCCGCACAAGAGGCGGGCCGGCTGCGACCTCGCGGGTCGAGCCAGGGCGGGCTGCGGCAATACAACGAGCGCGTAGTCCTGCAGGCGATCCGCAACCACGGCGCCCTCCCCGGCGCGGCGCTGGCTCGGCTCACGCAACTCACGCCGCAGACCATTTCGCTCATCACCAAGCGCCTGATCGAAGACGGCTTGCTGCTGCGCGGCGCCTTGCTGCGCGGCAAGGTCGGGCAACCGTCGGTGCCGCTGGCACTGAACCCGGACGGCGCGTTTTCCATCGGTATCAAGCTCGGGCGGCGCAGCCTCGACATGCTGCTGGTCGACTTCACCGGCGTGGTGCGTGCGCGTCGCAGCCTGGCATACGACTATCCGACCCCGGAGGCGGTGTTCGAAGAAATCGACTTGCGGCTGGCGGAGTTTCGTGCGCTGCTGGGTGCGTCGGGGCTGGAGCGATTGCAGGGCATCGGCATCGCGGCGCCGTTGTCGCTCGGCGGCTGGCAGGCGCTGATGGGCATCGATGCAAAGCGCGCCCTGGCCTGGAACCGTACCGACGTGCGCGCCAAGGTCGCGGAGCTTTCGGGGCTGCCGGTGACTTTCGTCAAGGACACGGCGGCAGCATGTGTCGCCGAGCTGGTGGCGGGCCGCGGCCGGAGCGTGCGCAGCTTCGTCTACGTCTTCGTGGACACCTTTATCGGCGGCGGACTGGTCATCGACAGCCATCTGCAGGGCGGGCTCAACGGCAATGCGGGCGCGGTGGGTTCACTGGCGCTGAATCGTGCGGGGCCGGGCGACACAGCCGCGCCACCGCAGTTGCTGAGCGTGGCTTCTCTCATCACGCTGGAGCGCCTGTACGAGGCCGCCCGGCTCGACCCCGCCGCTGTCGCCGACGACCGCGCGTTGCAGGCGCCGTGGCGCGCCATCACGGCGCAGTGGCTCGACGAAGCGGCCCACGCGATCGTCTTTGCGATCCACGGCGCGGCGTGCCTGCTCGACCTGGAAGGCGTGATCGTCGATGGTTCGTTCAGCCGCGACATGCTGGCCGCCATGCTCGACGCCATCGACAAGGCGAAGCATCGCTACAACTGGGAGGGCGTCGAATGCCCCGAGGTGCTGCCTGGCACCACCGGATCAGATGCGCGCGCGCTGGGCGGCGCGTTGCTGCCGCTGCACGCCAACTTCGCGCCGGATCGCGATCTGTTTCTCAAGCTCGACAAGACGTCGACCTGAGTTCGGTCGGCAAGCTGCGGTCATTCGCCCCAGCTGAATAAGACATCGGCGCGCGTCTTCGTGGCGGCGACCAGGCGCGCATTGGGTTCGTCAGTGCCGGCGACCCAGGCGAGTGCCGCTTCCTGGCTGCGGCCGAACTGCTGGTGCCGCTGCACGAGTCGATCGTTTCGCAGCCCGTCGTCGACATCGACGAACCAGACTTCGTCGAGCAGCCCCGCGATGCTGGCCCAGGCGCCTTCGTCGTGCAGCAGGTAGTTGCCTTCGGTGATGACCAGTTGCGTTTTGGGATGAACTGCGATGGCGCCGGCAATCGGCTCTTCGAGGTCGCGGCGAAACTCCGGCGCATAGACGATCTGGCCCTTGTCTTGCTGACGCAGCCGCTGCAACAAGCTCAGGTAGCCACCCGTATCGAAGGTGTCCGGCGCGCCTTTTCTGTCGGCGCGGCCGAGGCGCTGCAGTTCGACGTTGGCCAGGTGGAAACCATCCATCGGCACCACTTGCGACAGCGCTGCGAACTCGCGTTGCAACGCGACGGCCAGCGTGGACTTGCCGGCACCCGGTGGTCCGACGAGGCCCAGTATTTTTCGTTGCCCGTCGGCCAGCAGGTCTTGCACGCGCTCCAGGAAACGCTGTGGCACGGAAACCGAAGGAGGAGCAGATGGCATCGTGGTGGTCGCTGTCGACATCGTGAGTCCTTATCGAAAAACGCTCAGTGCCCCAAAACGCGCAGGCCCAGCAAAACGACAACGATAACAACCAGCAGCCCGGTGGTGCACTGCCAGAACCGCACTGGGTGTCTTTCGATGAGTGGCAAGGTCCGCGTTTGCAAAAACTCCTGTCCGGGCGCGCGAAGGTCGTGAGCGAATTCGGATACCGCCTCTTGCCGCTTCGCGGGATTGGGGTGCAGTGCCTTTTGCATCACGGCATCGATCCATGCGGGCAGGTCGGGCCGAAAGTGGCGCACCGGCAGGTAGCGCAACCGAGCGACGTCGGCAGGTGAACGGACCCGCGATGCGTGCAGGCCGTACGGCAGTTGCCCCGTTAGCATCTGGTAGGCGATGACGGCCAGGGAAAACAGATCGGAGCGAACGCTGCCGCCATGGCCGACGAAGTATTCGGGCGCCGTGTACTGCAAGGTTCCGACGATGGCGAGTGCATCGCGCGCGCCGGCACTCTCGGCCAGGCCCGCCACGTGGGCCGAAGCGAGGTCGATGATCTTGACCGTGCCGGTGCGGTCGATCATCACGTTCTCCGGGCGAAGGTCCTGGTGCAGCATCTCCCGGCCATGCAGCGCCTGCAGCCCCAGCGCCAGTTGCTCGATGAGGCCACGCACGCTGTCCAGGCTCGGCTTCGGGTGGTCGACCATCCACTGCGCCAGCGTCTGGCCTTCGACGTATTCCATCGCGACATACAGATGGTCGCGCGGCCGGTCGATGGTGCTCGCCTTCAGCACATGCGGGCTGTCGACGCGCCGCGCCACCCACTCTTCGAGCACGAAGCGATCGAGGTAGTCGGTGTCTTCGCGCATGTCGACCGAAGGCAGCTTGAGCACCACTTGCTGCCCGGTGGCGTCGTCCACGGCAAGGTGCACATGGCTGCGCGCACTCACCTGGAGTTCGCGCACGAGCGTGAAGCCTTCGAAGCGTGCCCGGGGTGCCAGCGGCGGCGATATGGCAAGGGCCTGCCGCTGCGACTGCAGCTGCGCGGCGTCGGCGGCCGGGAGTTCGTCGATGCGCAACAGCTGCACGGTGGCATCGTCGTCGCTGCCCTTGTCCCTTGCTGCAGTCGCCAGCAGCCGAGCCGCTTCGTCGAAGTCGTCGCCGCATCGGGCGAGCGCGTCGTGCACGGCTTCCGCGTCCAGATGGGCATAGGCGCCATCGGTCGCCAGCAAGTAGATCTCGCCGACCTCGGCGGCCCAGTCGCTGTAGTCGATGTCGACGTTCGAGTCGGCGCCCAGTGCCCGCCCCAGGTACGACTCGACCGACGACAGGTGAACGCGATGGTCCTCGGTGAGTTGCTCCAGCGCGTGCGGATGCAGCCGATAGATGCGTGCGTCGCCAACGTGCAGCATGTGCACGTCGCGGCCCTTGAAGATGAGCGCGCTGAAGGTGCAGACGTAGCCGCTGTCCTTGTCGAAGCGGGCGTCGCTGCGCATCGTCTGCGCATGCAGCCACGAGTTGGTGGCGCTCAGTACGCGTTGGGCCGAGCGGCGCACCGACCAGGCATCGGAGGTCGCGTAGTAGTCGTCGAGAAAGCCGCGCACCGCCGCCGCGCTCGCGACCTGGCTGACGCGGCTGGAGCCGATGCCGTCGGCCATCGCCACCGCGATGCCTTTGGACGTTCGAAGCGAGCCCTCCGGCAGCATCGCGCCATGAAAGTCCTGGTTGACTGACTTGGTACCGGCCAGCGAGTGCTGACCGAGCGTGACCCGCAATGTTTTGCGCAAGCGAGGCTTCAGCGCAAGACGCGCTTGGGTGCGGTCTTGTAGTGGGTAGCGTAGAGCGTCAGGCCGACAAAGGTCAGTCCGCCGACCAGGTTGCCCAGCACCGTCGGGATCTCGTTCCAGATCAGGTAGTCCAGCAGCGTGAACTTGCCACCCAGCATCAGGCCGGTGGGGAACAGGAACATGTTCACGACCGAGTGCTCGAAGCCCATGTAGAAGAAGATCATGACCGGCATCCACATGCCGATGGCCTTGCCCGACACGGTGGTCGACATCATGGCGGCGACGACGCCGGTCGACACCATCCAGTTGCACATCACGCCGCGAATGAACAGCGTCAGCATGCCGGAGGCGCCGTGTGCGGCATACCCCAGCGTGCGGGCCTCACCGATGCCGCCGAGCTTGGCGCCGATGACGTTGGGCGCCTCGCTGAAGCCGAAGGTGAAGATGATCGCCATGAACACCGCGACCGTCAGCGCGCCGGCAAAGTTGCCGACGAACACCAGACCCCAGTTGCGCAGCACGCCGGCCCACGTGGCACCGGGGCGCTTATCGAGCACGGCCAAGGGTGCCAGCGTGAACACACCGGTCAGCAGGTCGAAGCCCATCAGGTACAGCATGATGAAGCCGACCGGAAACAGCATCGCGCCGACCAGCGCGTTGCCGGTGTTGACGGTGATGCTGACCGCGAAGGCCGCTGCCAGCGCCAGGATGGCACCGGCCATGTAGGAGCGAATCAGCGTGTCGCGCGTCGACATCAGCAGCTTGGATTCACCGGCATCGACCATCTTGGTCACGAACTCGGCGGGGGCTAGATAGGCCATGGGATTCCTTGAAGCAGAGAGAAAGAAAATAACGAGAAGAGATCGGGCGGGCGATGCGCTCAGGCCAATGCGACTTGCACGCGCCCCTGTTCGACACGCACCGCATGCGCGCGCACCGAGTACTCCGGGGATTCGATGCATTCGCCGTTGCGCAGGTCGAAGTGGTTCTTGTAGAGCGGCGACGCGACGACGATGCGATCGCCCAGGCTGCCCACCAGCCCGCGCGACAGCACGCTGGCCCGCGACTTGGGGTCGACGTTGTCGATCGCGAAGAACTGCCCTGCCTGGCCGATGTGAAAGATCGCGACGTGCACCCCGTCGACCAGCGCGCACACGCCGGTGTCGGGCAGGATGTCGGTGGCCGCGCACACGGCAGTCCAGTGGAAAGTTTCAGTGGTCATGGTGAGATGTCCTCGGATGTTCAGGCGGTGGCAGTGGAGTTGGCGGCAGAGGTTTCGGCCTCCGCTTTGCGCTCTTCGGCACGGACCGGCCGGATCTGGCCGCGCTCTTCCACGAACACGATGTGCTCGTCCTTCTTGTCGCTGTTGACGAAGGAGCGAAAGCGCTGGCGCGTGGCCGGGTCGTTGACGGCCGTCTTCCACTCGCACTGGTAGGTGTCGACCACGTGCTGCATTTCGGCTTCGAGTTGGGCGCCGAGCCCCAGCGTGTCCTGAATGAGCACGTCCTTCAGGTAGTCGAGCCCGCCTTCGAGGTTGTCGCGCCAGGTGCTGGTGCGCTGCAGCCGGTCGGCGGTGTGTACGTAGAACATCAAAAAGCGGTCGACCAGCCTGACCAGCTCGGCCTTGCTCAGGTCGGACGCGATCAACTCCGCGTGGCGCGGCTTCATTCCGCCGTTGCCGCACACATAGAGGTTCCAGCCCTTTTCGGTGGCGATGATGCCGACGTCCTTGCTCTGTGCTTCGGCGCATTCGCGGGTGCAACCCGACACGCCGAACTTGATCTTGTGCGGCGTGCGCAGACCCTTGTAGCGGTTCTCCAGTTCGATCGCCATGCCCATGCTGTCGTCCACGCCGTAGCGGCACCAGGTCGAGCCGACGCAGCTCTTCACCGTGCGCAACGACTTGCCATAAGCATGGCCTGACTCGAAGCCGGCCGCGATCAGTTCTTCCCAGATCGGCGGCAGCTGTTCGACGCGCGCACCGAACAAATCCACGCGCTGGCCGCCCGTGATCTTGGTGTACAGGCCGTACTTCTTTGCGACCTGGCCGACGGCGATCAGGCCATCGGCCGTGACCTCGCCGCCGGGCATGCGCGGCACCACCGAATAGCTGCCGTCCTTCTGGATGTTTCCAAGGAAATAGTCGTTGCTGTCCTGCAGGCTCGCCAAGTCTTTCTTCAAGACGAAGTCGTTCCAGCACGACGCGAGGATGCTGGCTGCGGTCGGCTTGCAGATATCGCAACCCAGGCCCTTGCCGTGTTGGGCCAGCAGATCGCCGAAGGTCTTGATCTCGCCGACGCGCACCAGGTGATACAGCTCCTGGCGCGAATACGCAAAGTGCTCGCACAGGTGGTTGTTGACCGCCATGCCGCGCTTGGCCATCTCCATCTTCATGACCTGCGTGACCAGCGGCACGCAGCCGCCGCAAGAAGCGCCAGCCTTGGTGCAGGCCTTCATGTCGGCGGCGGTGCAGACGCCCTCGCCCACCGCCGCGCAGATTTGACCCTTGCTGACGTCGTTGCACGAGCAGATCTGGGCGGTGTCGGGCAGCGCCTCCACGCCGAGCCCGGGCCTGGCCTTGCCGTCGCTCGACGGCAGGATCAAGAACTCCGGATCGGCCGGCAACGTGATGCCGTTGAGCGCGAGTTGCAGCAGGGTGCCGTACTCGGCGGCATCACCGACCAGCACCGCGCCCAGCAGTTGCTTGCCGTCTTCGCTGACCACGATCTTCTTGTAGATCTGCTTGTGCTCGTTGATGTACTGGTAGGCGCGCGACTTGGGTGTCTTGCCGTGCGCGTCGCCGATGCTCGCCACGTCCACGCCCATCAGCTTGAGCTTGGTGCTCATGTCGGCGCCGGTAAAGGCGGCGTCGTCCTGCCCGGCGATGTGCTTGGCGGCCACGCGCGCCATGTCGTAGCCCGGAGCCACGAGGCCGAAGGTCTGGTCGTTCCACGCCGCGCATTCTCCGATGGCGTAGACGTTGCGGTCGTTGGTGCGGCAATGGGTGTCGACCGCGATGCCGCCCCGCGCGCCGATTGCCAGCACGCTCTGCCGCGCCAATTCGTCGCGCGGACGAATGCCGGCGGAGAACACGATCATGTCGGTCTCCAGATAGGTGCCGTCGGCGAACACCATGCGGTGCCGTGCGGTCGCGCCGTCGACGATCTCGACCGTGTTGCGGCCGGTGTGCACGTGCAGGCCGAGCGCCTCGATGCTGTTGCGCAACGCGCGGCCACCGCCCTCGTCGACCTGCACCGCCATCAGGCGCGGGGCGAATTCGACGACGTGCGTTTCCAGGCCCATGTCGCGCAGCGCCTTGGCACATTCGAGTCCCAGCAAGCCGCCGCCCACGACCACGCCGGTCTTCGAGCGGGCGCCACATTCCTTCATCGCTTCCAAGTCTTCGATGGTGCGATAGACAAAACAGTTGGGGCGGTCGCGGCCGGGCACCGGTGGCACGAAGGGCGACGACCCCGTGGCCAGCACCAGCTTGTCGTAGTGCACCACCTCGCCGTCGGCGGTGGTGACGGTGTTGTGGCGGCGCTCGATGGCCACTGCGCGAGCCGCCAGTCGCAAGGTGAAGCCGGTGCTCTCGAAGAAGCCCGGCTCGACCAGCGACAGGTCTTCAGCCGTCTTGCCGGCAAAAAATTCAGAGAGATGAACCCGGTCGTAGGCCGGGCGCGGCTCCTCGCACAGCACCGTGACCTGTGCATCGGCGATGCCGAGCGCATGGAGCTGTTCGAGAAATTTGTGGCCCACCATGCCGTGGCCAATCACTGCGATTTTCATGTCGTGTCCTGCACGCAGCCGGTCCGGTGAAAGGGGGCGGTGGCCGACGCTGTCAGGACAGAGTCGACACGGCCCCCGCTCGCTGGATGCGGATGCAAATCGGGTTGGAACAGACGAACAGTCGAGCATCGATGCTCTCAGTTCGTTCGGATCCCGCCGTCATTGGCGGAGGCAATGTGTTGGCCGCGGCGACGGTGCCGTCGGAACACTGATGGACATCACGCAACATCCATGCCGGCCTTTTTGCGCGATGAGTCTTCTGAATGCCGAAAGCATGCGCTGTTCTGGCGCGCGAATCCTTGGTTTGGTGCACCTGACAACTTGGCAGGAACTCGTTTGGCGTGCGACAACATCGGCAAAATGCGCAGCTCGATAGCTCAAAAGGAATGACTGTGACTCCGACGACCCGGCCTCTTGCCCCCTTGACCACTCCGAACGCTTCGACCACTTCATCCATGTCGGCGATGACCGTGGCCGCCGCCATCCTGGCGCTCTGCGCAGGTTGCGGCACGCGCTCGCCGGCACCTGCCAACGCGCCTGCATCGACTGCGCAGGCTGCAGCTGCACCAGCGCCCGCCCGCGCCGCGCCGGTGAAGCCAGTGCGCGAAGGCATTGAATACGCAGCGCTGTCGGACCTCATCGGTGAAGGCACCGGCAAGCAGGTGAAGCAGGACCTGGTCGGCAAATCGGTCAGCGTCGACCTTGCCAAAGCCACCGGGCACAACGTGCCTGCAGGCGCGTATGCGGTCGACAGCACCGACCAGACCTTTTTCGTGTGCAGATCCGTCGCGCCCGGCTACACGGGCGGCGCCGTCACCGCCAAGGTCCGCGACTACCGCTATCTGCCCCGAAGCAAACAGAAGATCGTCGACCTCGACCGCTGCGCGCCTGAAGTCGCTGCAGTCGCCGCGCCGATTGCGGCCGCGCCAGCGCCTGCTGCTGCGGCGGCCGCAGCGCCTGCGCCCTACGCTGGAGGCGCCAAGCCCGGCATCGATGCCAAGGGCAACGTGACGGACTCGTCCAAGGTCGAGGCCGGCAGCGGTCGCACGGTCAAGGGCTTGAACGACTACGAAGGCGAAATCACCGGCAACCCGGCACCCGGCAGCAAGTTCACCAAGCTCCAGATCGGAATGCCCTTGCGACAGGTCACGGACCTCGCTGGCCCGCCGACCGACCAGGGCGCCTACATGACCGGCAAGGCCTGGATTCCGTTCTATTTCGGCGCCGACCGTCATCGCTTCGAAATGACCTACAAAGGTCAGGGCCGGCTGATTTTTGCCGGCGGCGGCATGGGCGATTTCTCGAGTGGCTATCTGATCTGGATCATCCACAACCCCAACGAAGCGGGCTACCGCTAGTCGGCACGCCGGCGCACCGGCCATGGCCGCAGTAGTACAAAAGGCCAAGTGAGCGCAGGACTACGCGGGTCAACGCCTGAAGCAATCTTTTGGGATGTAAGGGCGTTTTCCTGCACGGTCCGTGGCACGCGTCTGTCCTGGGGGCTGCATCGCGCGACTGAAGATTGCGTCCATGCAAACGAAGGAGCAAACCATGACTCAGTCCGATGACATCGTCGTGCCGACAAATCCCGGCCAGGCGGTCGATGTGACCCAGCTCGCTGCGGTCGAGCAATGGACCCGACAGCTCGGGGTATCCGAGGAGGCGCTGCGTCTTGCAGTGGCCGAAGTCGGCACATCCGCAGAAGAAGTGCGAACGCATCTCGGCGTGAGCTGAGCGAAGCGCCGTCGCGCTGCGCGAAGCAGGCTTCACTGATCGCTCGCGGTCAATGAAGCTCGATGCGCCACCACGGCGGCAACAGCCGCCGCACCTCGGGCAGCGCGAACCGATCGTCGAGCAGATACAACACGCCTGCATCCTGCTCGGTGCGAATCACGCGGCCCGCTGCCTGCACGACCTTGCGCAGGCCGGGATAGAGGTACGTGTATTCATAGCCCTGCCCGAAGCGCTCCTGCATCCGCTCGCGCATCACGTCGTTCAATTCGTTGTGCTGCGGCAGTCCAAGACTCGCAATGAAGGCGCCGACCAGACGCTCGCCGGGCAGGTCGATTCCTTCACCGAAAGCGCCTCCCAGCACAGCAAAGCCGATGCCTTGCCCGCCTGCGACAAAGCGGGCGACGAAGGCTTCGCGCTCAGACTCCCGCATGCCACGCGACTGGGCCCACATCGGCACGTCGGGATAGCGCGCGGCCATCGCATCGCACGCACTGTCCAGGTAGTCGAAGCTGCTGAAGAAAGCCAGGTAGTTACCGGGTCGTTGCTGGTACTGCGCCGCGATGATCTTCGTCAGCCGCTCCAGCGATCGATCGCGGTCACGGTAGCGCGTCGAGATCTGCATTGCCACGCGCACCGTGAGCTGGTGCGTTTGAAACGGCGAGCCGACATCGAGATGTGCGGTGCCTTGCGGCATGCCGAGTGCATCGCGATAGAACGCGAAAGGCGCGATCGTTCCGGAAAAGCACGCGACAGACAGCGCACGTTCGAAGCGCGGCTTCAGGAAATACGCCGGGATCAGGTTGCGGATCGCGAAACCGCAGGGGCCGTCAGGATGTGCATCGATCGTACTTTCAAGTACCGAGTGCTCGCCGAACTCATCAGACAGACGTACGAAGCGAAGCATGTCGAAGAAGAACGGCTGCATTGGGCCGTTGGCCTCGGCCGGGTGATCCGCGAAGTGGTCGGACATGGCGCCGATGGCTTCCTGTAGCGCGCGATGCAGGCGTTCTGGAATCTGGTCGCGGATGGCGTACGGCGTGAAGGCGGATGGCGTCGCGCCGCGCTGCGCCAGCTGCAGCGAATCCCACTCGCGCTCCAGCTTGTCGAGCGCCTGCTTGATGTGACGCGGTGCCACGCGCAGCGCAACGGCGAGCGCGGCGCTGTCGAGCTCGGACGAGTACATGCTGCGCGCCCGCTCGATCAGGTTGTGCGCCTCGTCGACCAGGACCGCGGCGCGCCACTCTTCGTCGATCATGAGCGCGTACAGGAACGCACTGCCGTCGAAGTAGTAGTTGTAGTCGGCGACCACGACATCGCTCCACCGCACCAGTTCTTGCGCCAGAAAGTACGGGCACACACGGTGCGCCGACGCGACGTTGCGTACCGTTTCGCGGTTCAGCATTGACTGCCCTACCGCCTCGCTGCGTGCTGCCGGCAAGCGGTCGTAGAAGCCGGCCGCCAAGGGGCACGCATCGCCGTTGCATGCGCGGCCCGGGTACTCGCAGACCTTCTCTCGCGCGGCGAGTTCGAGCACGCGCAACGTGGAGCAGTCTTTGCGCAGCACGCGCAGCGAGTCGAGCGCCACGGCACGGCCGGAGGTCTTCGCGGTCAGGAAGAACAGCTTGTCGGTGCGATGCGCGGTCCAGCCTTTCAGCAACGGAAAGAGCGTGGCAATCGTCTTGCCGATACCGGTCGGTGCTTGCGCGATCAGGCAACGCCCGGCCGCGGCGGCGCGGTAGACGCCTTCTGCCAGTTCACGCTGACCGGGTCGAAAGCCGGCGTGCGGAAACGCGAGAGACGACAGGTCACGCGCCAGCGCAGCGCGATGCAAAGACTCCTGCCACGCCCGTGCCATGAAGCGACTGCAAAGCGCCTCGAATTCAACTTGCAGATCGGCGCGCGTGCGCTGTTCTTCAAGCACGGTTTCGTCGCCGCTATGGATGTCGAGGTAGACCAGCGCGACCGTGATGTGGGCCAGCGCGTGCTTCTCGCACAGCATTGCGGCATAGGTGCGGGCCTGGGCCCAATGCAACGCGCGGTGATTGCCCTTGATCGCGTCGAACTCCCCGCGAAACGTCTTGATCTCTTCGACACGGCCCAGCTCGGCATCGAAGCCATCGGCACGACCCCGCACCCGCAGGCCGCCGAAGCTCGAAGACAGCGAAACCTCGCCCTGGAACCCCGGCCCGCGCCGTGATTGAACGAGGTGATGGCCGGCGATGCCTTCCTGCGCGCTGGGTGCGGGTGCGAAGCGCAAGTCGAGATCGCCGGCCTTGGCGGCGAAGGCGCACAGCGACTTGACGGACACCGTGAGCTCGAGCGCCGGACGTGGCGGCGCCGCCCCCGGAGCCGGGAGGGAGCCGGACAGGAGCGCCATGCAAGCAACAGGCCCTGGTCAACCGACCGAAGGCAGCGTTGCGCAGTCGGTCAGCGGAACCTGAAGATCTTCTTCGAAGCCCGGAACCGGCTGCGCCTTGGCCAGCGCCATCCAGACTGCGAACGGCATGCGGGCCTGCGAGCGATGCACCACCGCACGCGCCACCACGAGCCGATCGTTTTCAAGCATCAGCACGCCGCATTCGAGAGGGATTTCGTCGGCAGAACCGATCGGCCGCCCGCGCGCGTCGCAGCCCAAAACGTACCAGCACTCGCCACCCAGGTCGAGGTAGGCCGCGCGCTTGTCGGGCTTCTTCAGGTCCGACAGAAGATCGGAGCGACGCACCTTGATTTCGTGAACGATCGGCTGGGCATACGCCTCGACGCTGGTGTTGCGGATCGAAAAAACATCGGGCCGCGCGATGCACCAGCGATGCGGGTCGCCTTCGTTGGTGCCCGCCAGCCGTGCACGCAAACTCAGGTTGCGCCAGGCGATGCGGCCAGCGCGCGTCATCTCGCGCGCCACACGCTCGACCAGTGCCTCGTGTGCCGACAACGCCGCGCGGTTGACGACGAGCGATGCGGCGATGTGCGCGATGCCGCGGTCGGTGACGCGCAATGTTTCATGCCCCAGCGCCGACCGCACGCGCTCCAGCAAACCCGCAGCGAGCAGATCGACCTCGATCGCATCGCAACACGGCCAGCCGGAAGATCGGTACACATCGCGCAAGCGACGCGCGTGGGTGCGGCTAAGCACGATGTCGCCCGGCGGCGAGTCGACAGGTACTTCGTGAGCGATGGATTCGGCCAGCAGGGTGCGAGATGAATGGCGTTGATTGGTCAATGGAAATCTCTGCTTTTGTTTTGCCCTGCGAGTCGGCCGAGCCACGGCGTCAAGTCCTTGAAGCCTTGCGCCAGCAAATGCCGCACGTTGCCGCCGCTGGCCACGTCGCGCTGCCACACGCCCTTGACGGCGAGCAGCTTGGACTTCAACAACGGCTCGCGCTGTTCTTCGACCAGGTCGTTCCAGACGATCACGTTGACGATGCCGGTCTCGTCTTCGAGCGAGACGAATATGGTGCCCTTGGCGGTTTGCGGACGCTGCCGCATGGTGACGATGCCACAGGCACGCACCACCCGGCCGTGCGGCAGGTCGTGCAGCTCGGCCGCACTCAGCAACTTCAGGCGCGCCATGCGGGGCCGCAGCAGCGCCAGCGGATGGCGCCGCAGCGTGAGGTTCATGGATGCGTAGTCGCCGACGATCTCTTCGCCTTCAGTGCCGGGCGGCAGCAGCAAAGGCGTTTCGTGGATCGGCACGCCCTTGAGCAAGGCCGGCGCGCGACGCTGCGCCGTGGCATCCCATACCTGCTGGCGGCGATGGCCCGACAAGGCCATCAACGAGTCGGATGCCGCCAGCGCGGCCATGTCGCGCGCGTCGAGGTCGGCACGCACTGCGAGGTCTTCAGTGCTGGTGAACGGGGCGAATGCGCGGGCCTGGAGAAGGCGATGGGCACCGGCTGCGCTGAGACTGCCGATGCGGCGCAGGCCCAGCCGCACTGCTGGATGATTTTGCTTTGCGGGATGGCCGCTCTGTTCCGTCACCACAGGCTCCAACGTGCTGTCCATCTCACTCACCGTCACATCCACCGGCCGCACCTCGACCCCATGGCGCTGCGCGTCCTGCACCAGTTGCGAGGCCGAGTAAAAACCCATCGGCTGCGAGTCGAGCATGGCGGCCAGAAAGCAGGCCGGCTCGTAGCATTTGAGCCAGCTGCTGACGGCCACCAGCAACGCGAAGCTGGCTGCGTGGCTCTCCGGAAAGCCATATTCACCGAAGCCTTTGACCTGACTGAAGATGGCCTCGGCAAAGGGCCGGTCGTAGCCGTTGTCGACCATGCCGTCGATCAGCTTGTTCTGGAACTTCTCGATGTGGCCGGTGTGCTTCCAGGCCGCCATGGCACGCCGCAAGGCATCGGCTTCGTCGGGGGTGAAGCGCGCCGCGATCATCGCGATCTGCATCACCTGCTCCTGAAAAATCGGTACGCCCAGGGTACGGCCTAGAGCCTTCTTGAGATCGGGATACTTGTATTCGATCTCTTCGCCGCGGCGCAGCTTCTCGCGGTTCTTCAGGTACGGGTGCACCATGCCGCCCTGGATCGGGCCGGGCCGCACGATCGCCACCTCGATCACCAGGTCGTAGAAGCAACGCGGCTGCAGGCGCGGCAGCATCGACATCTGCGCGCGACTCTCGATTTGGAACACACCGACGGTGTCGGCCGCGCAGATCATGTCGAACACCTTCGGGTCGTCGTTGGGGATCTGATGCATTTCCAGCGAGCTGCCACGCCACTGGTTCGTGAAGTCGAGGCCGCGCCGGATGGCACTCAGCATGCCGAGCGCCAGCACGTCGACCTTGAGCATGCCCATGGCTTCGAGATCGTCTTTTTCCCACTGGATGATCGAGCGGTCTTTCATGGACGCCTTCTCGACCGGCACCAGCCGCGTGAGCTTGGTGTGGGTCAGCACGAAACCCCCGACGTGCTGGCTCAGGTGTCGCGGAAAACCCTTGAGTTCATTCGTGAGTTCGAGCCATTGCGCCAGCTTGCGCGGCGGCTCGCGCACGCCCGAGCGCTCCATCGCCTGGGCCAGATGCTGGTCGAGGATGGTGGTGTCGAACCAGTAATGGTCCTTGGCGAATTCGTCGACCAGCCGCTCGTCGACACCCATCGCCTTGCCGACATCGCGCAAGGCGCTGCGAGAGCGATAGCAGATCACCACCGCGGCGATCGCGGCACGCTCGCGGCCGTATTTTTCGTAGATGTACTGGATGACTTCTTCGCGCCGCTGGTGCTCGAAGTCGACGTCGATGTCGGGCGGCTCGTTGCGCTCGCGGCTCAAGAAACGCTCGAACAACAGATGGCCGACCATCGGGTTGATGGCGGTGACGCCCAGGCAATAACACACCGCCGAGTTGGCAGATGAGCCGCGGCCCTGGCACAGTATTTTTTGTTCGTTGGCAAAGCGCACGATGTCTTCCACGGTGAGAAAGAACATCTCGTATCGCTTCTCCTCGATGAGTGCGAGTTCGTGCTCGATCTGCTTTTTCACCGACGCGGGAACGCCCTGCGGATAGCGTCCTGCCGCGCCTTCCCAAGTTTTGCGCGCGAGCGTTTGCGCCGGCGTCTCGCCGTTGCCGAGCAGCTCCAGCGGGTACGCGTAGTGCTTCTTGATTTCGTCCGGGTCGAAGCGGCAGCGGTCCATCACCACCAGCGTGTTGGCCAGTAATTCAGGCGGGTACAAGTCGACCAGCCGCAAGCGTGGGCGCAGATGCCGCTCGGCATTGGACTGCAGCGCGAAGCCGCATTCGGCCACGCTCCTGCCCTCGCGGATTGCAGTGACCACATCGTGCAATGGCTTGCGCGACCGCTTGTGCATGTGCACGTCGCCAGCCGCGACCAACGGTACGCCGGTGGCTTGGCTGACCTGCTCGAGCGTGAGCAGCCACAGGTCGTCGTCCATCTCGTTGAGCAGTTCGACGACGATCCAGAGGTGGTCGCCGAACAAGGTTTGGGCGTGCGCGACGTCGGCCGATAAAGCGTCGACGTCGACCGTGCGATGCGGCGCAAGAAGGATTTCGCAGTGCTGCAGCGATGCGACCTCGCTTTCGGTCTTGTTTTCGTGGCCGACCTGAAATTCATCGCTGCCGCCCCCCGGCCATGTCACACGGTATTCGCCTTTGGGCGCGCTGGTGGTACGCGCTGCGGTGATGAATTCGCAGAGATTGCCCCAGCCTTCGAGGTCATGCGCAATCGCCACCAGCTTGAAACGGTCGAAGCCGAACTCGCTGCCGAAGAGCAGCCGGAAATCGGGGTTGCGCGTGAGCGGTGGTTCGTCGGCGTGCTCATGCTCGTAGTCGTCCAGCGCCTGCGGATGGTCGCGCAGGGCGACATGCGCCCGCACGATGCCGGCGACCGAGCATTCGTCGGTAATCGCCAGCGCCTTGTAGCCCAGGTGATAGGCCTGGGTGACCAGCTCTTCCGGTCGGGAGGCACCGCGCTGAAAGCTGAAGTTGGTGAGGCAATGCAGCTCGGCGTAGTCGGGCAGCGTTGGTAACGTAGATAACTTTAGGGGCTGTTTCGGTGGCAGTGGATGCAGCTTGGCCGGACGGCGCGCCATCAACTGTTTGTCGCTGAGTTCAGGCATAGATCCCCTGCAGGAACCAGCGCGTTTCATTCGTTCCGCGCAAGGCGGAAGTTCGCTCGCGATAAACCCAGACCAGACCGGCCTCGGGGCTCTCCGCGACGTAATAATCGCGCGCCATCGGCTCGCCGCCTTCGTTATGGTCGTCGGCCCACCACCCGCCTTCGAGCCGCTGCGGACCGACCAGTCGCCGCAACCGCCCGTGGTACCAGGGATGCCCGGCGCGTATTTCGAGGCGCAGCGGCTGGCGCAGCAGCCAGGGCGGAAAGGTACTTACGCCCTCTCCCCTGGGGGGAAGGCAGGGATGGGGGCTCCCCCCGCGACGGCCCGTAGCAAGCCCCCTTCGCAACGCCGGGCCCCACGCCTGCATCGCCTCCGGTCGATGGTCCGCCAGGGCCACCGGCACCTGCACCTGCTGCGCCCCCAAGCGCGCACTCAGCCGCTCCACCAGCTCGTGCAGCTTGTCGCCCTTGCGGTTGTCTTCAGGCAGGAAGCTCGTGCTCGCGCCGGCCCAGGGCGACGTGTCGAGCGAGCGCAAGCGCAACCAGCTCGCAGGCGCACCGAGCTGGGTCAGCGCCAGCCGCTCACTCATCAGTTTGCGCAGATGCGCCATGTCTTGCGTGGGCTCGGCGGTACGCACGGTGATGCTCTGATGCGGCGGCAGGTTCACCCCGTTGAAGCGTCTCAAATCGAGCGTCCATTCGAGCTCCAGCGCCAGCACGCCGCGCTGACGCGCGCGCAGCCAGATCTGCAGTGCCGACA